>JACRGU010000100.1 GCA_016212245.1 Nitrospirota bacterium | reverse complement strand
ATAGCAAGTTTTATGGCTGACCGCGGACATACTGTTGTTGGATCTGATCGTTCATTTGACAGGAATCCTGAGCATCCAATCTGCAAAATACTAAAGGCCAAAGGTGTAACAATTGTTCCTCAAGATGGTTCAGGGCTTGACGGCTCGTTTGATTTTGCTGTCTTCAGCACCGCTGTTGAAGATGACCAACCTGAAGTGATTAAGGTGAAGGAGTTGGGTATTCCAATGAAGACCCGGCCTCAGCATCTATCCGAGATAATATCAGAGTTCAGGACAATCGCTGTTGCCGGGACAAGCGGGAAATCAACCATATCAGGCATGCTCGCATTTTTGATGCATAAACTTGGACTGAAACCGAATTTTATAGGTGGAGGCAGGGTAAAACAATTTAAGACATGGAATAATCCTGGAAATTCTCTAACTGGCAGTTCAGACATATTGATAATAGAGGCATGCGAATCTGATGGGACGATTATTCATTATCATCCTGCCTATTCAATTATTGCCAATCTGGGTCTTGACCATAATTTAATCGAGAAGACTGGAGAGATGTTCGAGGCCTTTAGCAGAAATACAAAAGAAATGGTTATTATCAGCGGTGATGATGAAAATTTAAAACATTGTCATTTTGATAGACCAATAAGGTTTTCTATAGATACCAACTCAGAATATCAGGCAAAGGCAATCGAATATCAGGAGTTTAAGACAACCTTTAAATTAAATGGTATAGACTTTAAACTTTCTCTGCCCGGGAAATACAATCTCTACAATGCCCTGTCATGTATTGCCCTGTCTTCAGAGATGGGAATCAGACTTAAGGATATAGCAGAAGTCCTTCCTGATTTTTCAGGGCTTGACCGCCGCTTTGATATCTATCTTGATAATGGGAAAAATCTGGTAATAGATGATTATGCGCACAACCCGCATAAGATTTCCTGTCTGATGGAATCTATTAAAAAAATCCGCCATGAAGTCTGCTATATCTTCCAGCCTCACGGGTTTGGACCTACACGGCTGATGAAGGAGGGTTATATCGAGGCATTCATAAAGAATCTTCGCGAAGAAGACCATCTGATTTTACTCCCGATATATTATGCTGGTGGGACATCTATAAAGGATATCTCAAGCGAGGATCTATTAAATGAGATTAAGGCTGCAGGTAGATCAGTCGAGGTTTTGCATGAGCGGTCGTTACTCTTCAATCGCCTGAAGGAATGGGACAACTATGTGGTTTTTGGAGCACGTGATGAATCACTCGCTGAGTTTGCACGAGAAATTTCTTTGAGGCTGAAATGAAAAAATACTATCTCCACAGAGAATCTACAGTCCTTAAAGTAGACTACGAAAGGGAGCTCAATGAAGAACAGTATGCTGCTGTCATGCATCCCGGAGGTCCTATGCTCGTGCTTGCAGGTGCAGGAACAGGTAAGACGAGGACTGTTACATACCGTGTTGCAAGATTGATAGAGACAGGCATCAGACCCGAAAACATATTGCTCCTGACATTCACCAACAAGGCTGCAAAGGAGATGATGCGAAGGGCAGAGTTTTTAATAGGCAGAAACATCCAGGGCTTATGGGGAGGCACATTTCATCACATAGGAAATATGATTTTAAGGCGGCACTACCTGCTTGTTGGATATAAACAGGGATTTTCTATCTTAGACAGGGAGGATTCAAAAGACCTTTTTGATACATGCCGCACTGAGATAAAAAAGAGAGAAACGATAATCCCGAATGGCTCTGTGCTTTGCGAGATGTATAGCCTGATGAAGAATACAGAAAGCAGTATTGATGAACTCATTCCTTTGAGATTTCCACATTTTATTAATATAGTGGATGAGATAAAACAGACGATCAGGCTCTATGATAAAAAGAAGCTCACCCTCAACCTGATGGACTTTGATGACCTGCTTACAAACTGGAAAGGGGTGCTGCTGGAGAACGAGAATATCAGGGAGTACTATTCATCAAGGTTCATGCATGTTCTCGTTGACGAATACCAGGATACTAATAAACTACAGGCAGAGATTGTTGATTTGATATCATACACTAACAGGAACCTGATGGCAGTCGGTGATGATGCCCAGTCAATCTATTCCTTCAGGGGAGCAGAATTTGAAAATATCCTGAGATTTCCTGAGAGATACCCTGATGTGACTATCTTCAACCTAACAATTAACTACAGGTCCACACCCGAAATACTTAATCTTGCAAACAAGAGCATCATACATAATTCCAGGCAGTTTCAGAAGGAACTCCACTCTGTAAAAGGCTCAGGCGAGATGCCCTGTCTCATCCCGCTGAAGGATATATTCCAGCAGGCTGATTTTGTGGCTCAGAGGGTAATAGACATTAATGCAGACGGCATACCACTCACTGAGATTTCAGTGCTTTATCGTTCACACTACCAGTCTATGGAGCTTCAGATGGAGCTCCAGAGGAAGGGTATCCCTTTTGAGGTGAGGTCTGGACTGAAGTTTTTTGAACAGGCACATATCAAGGATGTCCTTTCCTTCCTCCGTGTTATTGTGAACCCATATGATGAGCTCAGCTGGAAAAGGATACTCAAGTTGATACCAGGTATTGGCAATATGACTGCAGGAAGGCTCTGGGACACGATATATAAGTCAGAAAGTCCTCTCGATATGATATTTGAACATGGCGGGCTTGTGCCGAAAAAGGCTCTAAATGCCTTCTATCTCTTCCTCGACCTTTTAAAAATATTGAAAGCAGGGGCGTATTGCCATACACCCCTGCAGCCTTCTGCTGCTATAGACCACATACTCAGACACGGGTATGAGGACTACCTCTATAGCCATTACCCGAATGCAGAGGAAAGGATAGAGGACATTGAACAGATGATGAGGTTCGCAATAAAATATGACTCCCTCGAAACCTTTATAAGTGAATTAAGCCTTCAGAGTGCATCAGGCGGAGAGATAGAGGAAGGGGATGAAGACAGAGAACGTGTTATACTCTCTACTGTGCACCAGGCAAAGGGGCTTGAGTGGAATACTGTTTTTGTTATAGGCTTAAATGATGGCAGATTCCCATCGGTCAGGTCATTGAAAACAGGGACTGAGGAAGAGGAGAGAAGACTTTTCTATGTTGCTGCAACAAGGGCAAAGGATGCACTTCATCTCTGTTATCCTGTTACATCAGAAGACTGGCACGGGCTCGGGTTTTTGAGGCCATCAAGATTTATCAAGGAGCTGCCTGAGGATGTATACGAGGAGATTGTTGTTGAGGATGTATAGACTAAATTAGATATAAATGACTTACATTGAGGCTATAAAGGACGGATTCAAAGTGGTTCACAGGAACTGGCAGCTTGTACTTGTCCAGCTCGGCATGGTGATTGTAAGCTGTATTGGATTTTTCATCATAGTCGGCATACCACTTGCAGTAGCATTTATCATATTCGGCATTGACCTTACCGGACTTACGGAGATAAAAGATATCTTCAGGGTACTTAAGGGACCTTCTGAAATCATATCAAGGTATTTCGGGCTTGTCCTTATAGTTATAGTAAGCTTCCTGCTATACATCCTCATAGCTGTGACATTCGGTATTTATGTGTTCGGGGGTTCTGTTGGTGTTATTGGAAGGGCACTCAGGGAGAAGTCCCTGAAATTCAGCATGCACACATTCTTTCATGAGGCAAGAAAGCTGTTCACACATATGCTCGGTTTTACTGCAATAATAGGTATTATACTGATTGCTGCTGCCTTTGTCCTCGGCGTCTTAGGAGGAGGCATAGCAGCGATAGTGTCATTTGCAAAGAGCCAGGACTCTACACTTGCACTCTTTCTTGGAATGTTTTTTTCTTTGATTTTGATCCTCATAGCACTATCCCTTATCATCAGCATACTCACAGTAACTTTATATGGTATCGCTGTTCTTTTCTTTAAAAACACTGGCCCGATGAAATCTATCGAGGAGGCTGTGCGTTATCTATTCAGACACCCAGATGCATTCTGGCTTTACTCTATTCTTTTCGCAGGATATATTATCGCAAGTTTTCTTTTTATCCTGCTCAGCTATTCATTCAAAATGATACCTGTGATAGGCGTAATCCTTTCACTCCCATACCAGTTGTTTTCTTATATCTTCCAGAGTTATCTCAGTCTTGTGGTGATTGCTATTACCTTTGCATATTATTACTCAACCGAGGTTGAGATTAAGGCATAATATTACTTCTTCTCAAGCACTATCCTGTGCCTTAGAAGCGATATCTCCCTTATCACTCCATCAAAGACCTTCTGCTCGCCAAAGAGGTTCCTGAGAAAAATCCTGCCTTCCTCAGGTTTCATTATATCCACATTTTCAAGATACAGTTCTTCGTTACCATCTTTGTAAACATATGCATTTGCCTCACACATTGTATTTCTCCTTTATTTTTTCTATCAGTTTCTCTATTAAATGTGGAAGTGGTTCTTTTTCTACCCCTATCACATCAACACCCTCCTGATTTAATGGAAGAAGGATCTTTCTTGCATCAGATGATGCAATTGCCTCAGCCATCTTTGGAGTCAATTCTCCGAGCATTGCATTTGGAAGCACAATACTCATGGGGCCTATAATCATATCAACCCTGTTTGCATTCCAGACAATAGCATTTTCCCCTGTTGCACCCTTGTTTGCCCTTGATTTCATCATAGCTGATGTTGCAGCAGCATTCGTACCGAGTGCAAGAATTTCGATTGAATCTCCGAATTCATCCCTCAGCCTTTTAACAATAAGACTTCCGATGCCACCACCCTGGCCGTCAACCACAGCGATTTTTAACATAAAAAAGTATAAAGAATATACTAAAGAGTGTCAAATTAATGTGCTATAATAGCAAACAGTGATTAAAAAATTACCTGACAGAAGAGGCTATTTTGGTCAGTATGGTGGACGTTTTGTGCCTGAGACACTCATGCCTGCACTCAAGGAACTCGAAGAGGCATATTTAAAATCAAAAAGGGATAAGGGATTTCAAAGGGAGCTCAACCATCTCCAGAAGACATACATTGGAAGACCTACGCCTCTTTATTTTGCTAGCAGGTTTACAGAATATTTAGGTGGTGCAAAGGTATACCTGAAACGCGAGGATCTCGCACATACAGGTGCACATAAGATAAACAATGCACTCGGTCAGTCGCTACTTGCAAGAAGGATGGCTAAAAAGAGGGTGATTGCAGAGACAGGTGCTGGACAGCATGGCGTGGCTACTGCAACAGGGGCAGCACTCGTTGGTCTCGAGTGTGAAATATACATGGGCACCGAGGATATGCAAAGGCAGGCATTAAATGTCTTTAGAATGCGGCTCTTAGGTGCAAAGGTTACAGAGGTTCCAGTAGGTTCAAGAACATTAAAGGATGCAATCAATGAGGCATTGAGAGACTGGACTACAAATGTCCGAACAACACATTATGTATTAGGCACAGTATTTGGTCCCCATCCATTCCCTGTTATGGTCAGGGATTTCCAGTCAGTTATCGGTAAAGAGACGAGAAGGCAGATACTTAATGCTGAGGGCGGACTACCTGATTATCTTATAGCCTGTGTTGGTGGTGGGAGCAATGCTATTGGATTGTTCTATGAGTTTCTGGATGAAGATATAAAGATGATCGGTGTTGAGGCAGGCGGTAAAGGCATAGAAACAGGAGAGCATGCTGCAAGGTTTGCAGGTGGCTCTATTGGTGTATTCCAGGGATGTAAGAGTTATCTCCTGCAGGACGATGACGGAAATGTCCTCGGAACACATTCTGTCTCAGCAGGTCTCGATTATGCATCCATCGGGCCTGAACATCCCTATCTGAGAGATAGTGGCCGCATAGAATATACATATGCAACTGATGATGAGGCATTGGCTGCATTTGAACTTTTATCAAAGACAGAGGGCATTACCCCTGCACTCGAGACCGCCCATGCAATCGCAGAGGTTATTAAACTTGCACCTAAGCTTTCAGAGGATAAAATCATCATTGTCAACCTTTCTGGTCGTGGTGACAAGGATGTCCAACATGTTGCGAGGATTAAGGGGATAGAGCTGTAATGACTACGCAGACACTTGAAGATGCTGTAATAAAGGATAAGGTGAATTAAAAATGTACTATTGGTACTTTAAACTGTTCAACAACATAAAAAGCGAACATGAAGCCGAAGAGCTAGCAAGACTTGAATTAGAAAGTTTATTTGGGAATGTGGAGCCGATTTACAACTTTGTTGATAAATTAAAAGATGAGCCTTTAAGTAAATTTATAAATTCTTCTATAAGAGTTCAGGATTTTATAATTCATGAATTACCTTATGGCAAAATACAAGGCTATTTTGGTATTTCTGATAAAGGGAGAAATCTTAGTAACTTAGTAAAACGATTAGCATATACCCGTGAGATATATGTTATTGTAAATTCAAATAAGCTACCTGACCATTTAGCAGATGAGCTTTTTCCCGAAGGTATACTAGGAAAGAATTTTCATTACTTTAAAATTAAAACTTCCGTCTGTTGTAGATTTATTACGCATCAATATTTCATTGAAAAATCGGAGTATATATCAAAACTCAGTAGAAATGAGAAGGAAGTCGAAAAAAATGTTGAAACATTATTTTCACATTTGATAAATGACATATATCGTATTCCTGCATCATCAACTTTAAGTATTGGCAAGAGACTACAGGATTACTTTGCAATCAGAGAAGAGACCTCTCTATATCTTACTCACTATTTCCACCCATATAAGGGTAAATTCCATCCCAAAATGGTTAGGGCTTTATTAAACTACATCTATCCACAAGATACAGGAGTTGTCCTTGATAATTTTGCAGGGAGTGGAACATTACTTGTAGAGGCAGCTTTAATGGGACTTGATAGCGTAGGAGTAGAAATAAACCCTCTTTCTGTATTGATGTCTAATGTAAAATGCAAATCACTTTTATTTGAGCTTGAGCAATTAAAGACAGAGGTCAATAACTATTTTGAAAAGGTCAGTGATACACTATTGGCTTATCAAAACATAAAGAGAAAACAGTTAACTTTCCCTCAAGAAGATAATCTTGATTTTAATAAAGTATTACAAAAGTCAGCGAATTTATCATCCAAATTAAAAAATTATCTGGGGAGAAAAGATGAGATAATCCCAGAGGTGTTGGTATGTAAAGAACTTCTAAAGGAAGTCAAAAATGAGAATATAAGGAACTTCTTACTTTTAGCATTAAGTGGAACTATTAGCGATGTTGCTCGGAGAACTAGCGAGCAATTTTTAGATGTATTCCAAGACAGAGTCAAAAATCTTTATCTGAGAATATTCCTTTTTAAAAAGTTAAATGAAGTTCTAAAGATAAATCTGGGGCATTCAAAAACATATGTAGGGGATACTAGGAATATGAAAAGCCTCATAAACTCTGACTATATAGACGGAATAGTTAATTCTCCTCCTTATTCTGTAGCATTGGACTATATAAAAAATGATTTTCCACAGTTAGTACTTTTAGAACTACAAGACTCTCTTGAAAAATTGGAAATGGACATGATGGGAAACCCAAAGGTAAATTATGATAAGAAAAGTCTATTTGAAAAGATTAAAGAAGGAACAAACCCCTTAACCACATCTACCATAGCAAGTCAAATAGTGAAATATTTACTATCAAATGGTCGGCAACAGGCTGGGTTACGAAGTTTTAAATTTTTTATTGACATGAATGAGTCTTTGAAAGAAATGTACAGAGTAATGAAAAAAGGTAGTAAATGTGCCATAGTGATAGGTAACAACCATTTTATGGTAGGCAACAAGTATATAGAAGTTCCAAATGATAAAGTAATATTAGAGTTAGCCGAAAAGCTGGGTTTCGTACTTGATAAGTTTATAGGTCGAGAATTACATAAGAGTAGTGAGGGAAATATTAGAAAAGAAACTATATTAATTCTTAAAAAAGAATAAGGAGAAATTCAAATGGCAAAGAAAAAAGATGCCATTGAGGGCTCAGAAATCAGAATCGGTAAACACAGTGGACGATTTGAAATAGTAAAAACTGTAGTAAACACTTTTATAGAGTTTGAAAAAGATAAAAAAGGAAAGGGTATTGAATTTAGGTATCCTGTTGAAGATTTATCAAATAGTGAAAAACTTTATATTCGTAGGCCAGGAGTGAAATGGAATTTTGATTTCAAAGTAGAAATTCCCGCAAACTGTGGACTTGAAGAAGGCAGGCATGACCAGATTGCTGTGCTTTTGAGAAAAATAAGAGAACAAGATGGAGAAGAGTTTGATAGATTATGGCAGATAATTACCAATTTATATAACTGCTCAAATAATGATGTGGGCTTGATGTTAGCAGAAAATCCCATTTTATATCCAGAAGAACCAAAAGCCGATGTTTTGCTAAAGGTTATAAAATGGTTGTTCATCATGGAAGATATTATCTACTGGCATTATGAAGGCCGAGCATTTTTGTACAACTTTTTCGCATATGTGATAAATGAACAAGAAGAAAATAAGCTCAAAAATACATTATCTGGAATAAGAGAACGAAAAATTAAACCAGATAAGATAAAAACTTTGCTTAAAGAATGTGGTATAGAATGGACGAGGCCTATTAACTTTCACCTCTGAGGATGTGATTAAATATGGAGAAAATAAAAATTAAATGTTTATGCGGGAAGGAAGTCACACTTGAACTCTATGGAGGTCAGTATCAAGATGAATATCGAGGGGATTGTGGGTGTGGTCGGAAATGGTTTTTGAAAGAATTATCAGAGGCATTGGCAGAAATTTCTGATGAATAAGAGTTGGCGAATTCTCTTCAGTAATCCAGACGGCTGTATGGAGAGGCTAAAGTAATGACCCGAATTGAAAAGACTTTCAAAAAATTAAAAAAAGAAAACAGGAAAGCCTTTATCCCCTATATCATGGCAGGAGATCCAAATCTGGAGAGGACAAAGGATATTGTGCTTATGTTTGAGGAGTGCGAGGCAGATATTGTCGAGTTGGGTGTGCCGTTTACAGACCCACTGGCTGACGGCCCTACAATCCAGCGTGCATCTGAAAGGGCATTAAAAGAAGGTGTTACATTAAGGAAGGTTATAGCGTTTGTAAGGGAACTGCGAAGAAGCACAGAGATACCTGTAGTCCTGATGACATATTACAACCCTGTATTTAAATATGGTGAGGAGAATCTTGTAAAAGATGCTAAGGATGCAGGGGTTGATGGTGTGATAGTACCTGACCTGCCACCAGATGAGGCAGAGAATTTCATAAAGTTATCGAGGAAGGCTGACCTCGATACTATCTTTCTCCTCGCACCGACTTCAACTGAAGACAGAATAAAAAAAGTGGTAAAGGCATCAAAAGGTTTTATATACTATGTCTCGATAACAGGGATAACAGGCGCAAAACTTCTACTTGATGGCTCAATAGAGGCGTTGATATCAGAAATAAAGAAATACACAGACAAACCAATAGCAATCGGCTTTGGGGTCTCTACACCTGAGGAGGCATCTCAGGTGGCCGGCGTGGCGGATGGTGTGATAGTAGGCAGTGCCATAGTAAGAGCTGTCCAGGAAGGGAGAGAAACCCTGAAGGATTTTGTATCTAAATTAAGGAAGGCAATCTAAATCCCCTAAAACCCTTTTAATTTGACAGTATCAGCAATTTATGTTTTAATAAGATTGTCTTTAATAATAGCCCAGTGAGGCTAGAAAGGCAAAGGAGGCAGCGTGAGCTGCAAGAATCTCGATATGATAAAAACCTTCCACTCAAGATGAGGGGAAGGTTTTTTTATGAGGTGTTAAAAGATGCCTAAGGAACTCATGAATAAACAGGATATTGACAGGGCTTTAATGAGAATGGCGCATGAAATAATAGAAAAGAACAGGGGCACAGAGGAGCTCTGCCTTGTTGGAATACAGAGAGGTGGAGTGCATCTTGCAAAAAGGCTTGCCTCAAACATAAAGGAGATCGAAAAAAAAGAGATCCCTGTTGGCTCTCTCGACATTGCATTTTACAGGGATGACCTAAATATAAGAAAGGAACAGCCTGTTGTCAGGAAAACCGAGGTCTTTTGTGAAGTGACAGATTTAAAGATTGTACTCGTTGATGATGTCCTCTTTACAGGGAGGTCAATAAGGGCAGCAATGGATGCATTGATTGACCTCGGAAGACCTGCCTCTATCCAGCTTGCGGTTCTTGTTGACAGAGGACACCGGGAGCTTCCGATAAAAGCAGATTATGTCGGGAAGAATATTCCCACAGCATTGAGTGAGACGGTTGAGGTTCAGCTCGAAGAAGAAGGATTTGAAGATAGGGTAATACTCAAAAAACTGAGTAGTGAGGAGTAAACTATGCTGAAGAAAAAAGATCTACTTGGCATAAAGGAGCTCTCTCTTGAAGAGATAAACCTTATCCTCGATACAGCTGCAGGTTTCAAGGATGTGCTTGGAAGGGATATAAAAAAGGTTCCAACCCTGCGTGGCAAGACTGCTATTAATCTCTTCTTTGAACCATCAACAAGGACAAGGACATCCTTTGAACTTGCAGCAAAGAGGCTGAGCACAGATGTAATAAACTTCTCTGTCCCGATGAGCAGTGTTGTCAAGGGCGAGAGCCTGATTGATACAGCCCTTACTGTCCAGGCCCTCGGTGCGGACTTTATAATAATAAGGCATCCCTCATCAGGGGTGCCACATCTTCTTGCAAAGAAACTCAGGGCCTCGGTTATAAATGCAGGGGATGGGACGAATGAGCATCCAACCCAGGCACTCTTAGATGCCTTTACTATAAGGGAGAAGAAGGGAAGGATTGAAGGGCTTGAGATAGCGATTGTAGGAGACATAACCCATAGCAGGGTTGCAAAATCAAATATCTATAGCCTGACAAAGCTCGGGTCAAAGGTAAGGTTGATCGGCCCTCCGACGCTTATACCGAAAGAGATAGAGGGCACTGGTGTTACTGTCTTCCATAATATGGAAGAGGGCCTGAAGGGTGTGGATGTTGTGATGATGCTCAGGATCCAAATGGAGAGGCAGGGCAAAGGGTTCTTCCCATCCACAGAAGAATATTTCAAAAACTGGGGGCTGACACCAGAGCGATTTTCCCTCGCAAAAGAAGATGCTATTGTAATGCATCCAGGACCTATGAATAGAGGAATCGAAATAACATCAGAGATTGCAGATGGTCCGAGGTCAGTAATCCTCGAGCAGGTGACAAATGGTCTTGCAGTCAGGATGGCAGTTATGTATCTACTTGCAGGAGTCAGAAGATGATTATATTAGTCAAAAACGGACATATTATAGACCCATCACAGGGAATTGATGGGGTTGGAGATATATTGATTGAGGATGGTAAGATAAAAGAGGTCAGAACACAGAATACCCCCACCCCAACCCTCCCCCATCGAGGGGGAGGGCAGGGGTGGGGGGGAGATTCCGAACTCCGAACTATTGATGCTAAAGGCTTGTATGTTCTGCCAGGATTGATTGACATGCATACCCATCTCAGGGAACCGGGATTTGAATACAAAGAGACAATAAACACAGGAACTACTGCTGCAGTCAGGGGTGGTTTTACAACCGTCTGTTGTATGCCAAACACATACCCTGTCAACGACAATGCAAGTGTCACAGAATTCATAATAAGAAAGGCTGCACAGGAAGGTTTGTGTACAGTACTTCCAATTGGTGTAATAACCAAAGGCCAGAAAGGCGAAGAACTTGCAGAGATGGGTGCGATGAGGGATGAGGGTTGTGTTGCATTTTCTGATGACGGATACCCGGTGACGAATAGCCTCCTTATGAGAAGGGCCCTCGAGTATTCAAAGGCATTTAGTGTGCCGATTATTTCTCATTGCGAGGATTTAACCCTCTCTGAAGGTGGAGTGATGAATGAGGGCCTCTTATCTGTAACGCTCGGGCTCAAAGGTATTCCGGCTGAGGCGGAAATGATAATGGTTTACAGGGATATCTCCTTGGCAGAACTTACAGGAGGAAGACTCCATATAGCCCATGTCTCTACAGAAGGCTCAGTGAGATTGATAAGGGATGCAAAGAAAAGAGGGGTGGATGTGACAGCGGAGACATGCCCTCATTATTTCAGTATCACAGAAGATGCTGTAACAGGCTACAATACAAATGCAAAAGTAAATCCACCATTAGGGGCGAAACGGGATGTAGAGGCTATAAAGGAAGGTCTGAGGGATGGCACTATTGATGTGATTGCAACTGATCATGCACCACATCATATTGATGAAAAGCTACAGGAGTTTGACAAGGCGCCATCAGGCATATCAGGCCTTGAGACAGCACTGGGTTTGAGTATGAAGCTTGTTGATGAAGGGATTTTAACTATAAGCCAGCTTGTCGAGAAGATGGCACTCAACCCAGCCAGAATCCTTAATTTACTCGTCACTGGTCCAAAAGGCACGCTGAAACCCGGGGCTGATGCGGATATAACTATAATAGATATGAAAAAAGAGGTTAAGATTGAGGCTGCGAAGCTCACATCAAAAGGGAAGAATACACCCTTTGATGGATGGGTGCTTAAAGGTATGCCTGTTGTTACGATCTCGAAAGGAAGGATATACGAGTGGCAGTAAACCCCGTTAGAAAGTTCGGGCCTGTTCCGTTAGAAAATTTTTCTAACGGGGTAAAGGCCCTGCTTGTCTTATCAGATGGAACAGTGTTTGAAGGGAAAAACTTCGGTGCAGAAGGTAAGACAATAGGTGAGGTAGTATTCAATACCTCAATGACAGGCTATCAGGAAATACTCACCGACCCCTCCTATAAAGGCCAGATTGTCGCAATGACATACCCGCAGATAGGGAATTATGGCGTAAACGCTGAAGATATAGAATCACTCGGAGGGCCGAAGGTTGAAGGCTTTATCGTGAAAGAATATCTTGACTTCCCGAGCAATTGGCGGGCGATGAGGGGGTCACTATCAGATTATTTAAAAGAATACCAAATCGTTGGTATCGAAGGGGTAGACACGAGGGCCCTCACAAGACATCTGAGAGATACTGGCTCACAGATGGGGATAATTTCAGCAAAGGATCTTAATCCTCAAAGCCTACTCGAAAAGGTAAGGAAGCATCCCGGCATAGTGGGCATTGACCTCGTAAAAGAGGTGACGACAAAAGAGGCTTATCCGTGGAATGAGGGTTGCTGGAAATGGCACCCCGACTCCCAACTCCCAACTCCCAACTCCCAACTCAAAAGGGTTATCGTCTACGACTTTGGGGTTAAACTCAGCATTCTGAGAAACCTCGTGGATGCAGGTTTTGATGTATATGTTGTGCCTGCAAAGACCCCTGCTGAAGAGGTCCTCGATATGAACCCTGATGGGATACTTTTAAGCAATGGCCCTGGAGACCCTGAGCCAGTTACATACGCTATCAAAAACACAAAAAAGCTTATCGGCAAAAAGCCCATATTCGGTATCTGCCTCGGCCATCAGATATTAGGGCTCGCAATGGGAGGAAGGACATATAAACTCAAATTCGGCCATCATGGAGGAAACCATCCAGTGATGGATCTGAAGACTAATGAGGTGGAGATAACCTCCCAGAACCACAACTTCTGTGTTGAGGTGGCGAGTCTGAAAGGACAGGTTGAGCTTACTCATAAGAATCTATACGACGGCACAGAGGAGGGCATGAGACATGTTGAACTCCCAATATTATCTGTTCAGTACCATCCAGAGGCAGGGCCGGGACCAAATGATGCAACATATCTGTTCAAGAGATTCAGGGAATTAATAGAGAAGACTCATGGATGAAAGATGGGAACCCCAATGTCATGGCCTGTGCATGGGCAACATTTGTGAATGGATATGGATAATAAAGGCAGTTATAAGATAGACATAGAAGGTAGTATTCTTAAATTAAGGACAAGCTCTTTCAGGGGTGATAGAGGTAGCTTTCTTCATAGTGGCATCTATAATCGTGAGCTTGCATCAAGCCTCGCATCAGGTGCTGTGATACTTATTGTGGTTTTTGTTATAGCGGGTAGTTTTAAAATTACATTTATTCATTTTGTATTGGCAGTTCTGTTATTTGGAGCCCTTTTTCTATTCTTTAGGACATTTATATTCAGTGAACCAACCCTCTTAGCAGTATTTGATAAAGGTGGAAAAATATTTATTAAAAAGGGTTTGATAGGCAGGAAGAATTTATACCATCTTGATGCTCTTATGGACATAAAGGTAAACCGCAGAACCTTTGTCCCGGAAAACATAGATGGTGTAAAACTGGTCGAAAAGGTTGCCCTTCAACATGGCACTGTAATACCAGGTTTTGGGAGGAAGGAGGAGCTCTTTACAGTAGAGCTTGAATTTAAAAATAAAAAACAGATAACAATCTTTTCATCAGAACTACCATCAGAGGCTCACGATGTTATGTTGAAATTAAAGGAGTTCTTAGAGATAAAGAATGCCTAAAAGAACAGACATTAAAAAGATACTTTTGATTGGCTCTGGGCCTATAATCATAGGCCAGGCATGCGAGTTTGACTATTCAGGGACACAGGCATGCAAGGCACTTCGTGAAGAGGGATATAAGGTGGTGCTCGTAAACTCAAACCCTGCAACAATCATGACTGACCCTGAGATGGCTGATGCAACATATATAGAGCCATTGACCGCTGATATCCTTGAGATGATAATAAAAAAAGAACAGCCTGACGCCCTTCTACCTACAATGGGTGGACAGACAGCCCTGAACCTTGCTGTCGAACTCGCAGAGAAAAGGATACTCGACAGATACAATGTTGAACTTATTGGTGCAAAACTCGATGCAATAAAGAAGGCAGAGGACAGGGAACTTTTTAAGGAGGCCATGACAAAGATAGGCCTCGATGTGCCTAAAAGTGCATATGTTGGTTCCTTGAAGGAAGGGCTCGAAGCTATAGGGCATATTGGATTCCCTGCAATCCTGAGGCCATCTTTTACCCTCGGAGGTACAGGTGGAGGAGTTGCTTATAACATGGAGGAATATAAGGAGCTTCTCGAGAGAGGCCTTAAACTGAGTCCTGTTCATCAGGTGCTTGTCGAGGAATCAGTCCTCGGATGGAAGGAATATGAGCTTGAGGTCATGCGTGACGGAAAAGACAATGTTGTTATTATCTGCTCCATAGAGAACTTCGACCCGATGGGCATCCATACCGGTGATTCGATTACTGTCGCACCTGCCCAGACTCTTACTGATAAGGAATATCAGAGGATGCGTGATGCAGCAATTGCAATCATACGGGAGATAGGTGTTGATACAGGAGGATCAAATATCCAGTTTGCTGTAAATCCAAAAGATGGAAGAATGGTAGTAATAGAGATGAACCCGAGGGTATCACGGAGTTCAGCACTTGCCTCAAAGGCAACAGGATTCCCTATAGCAAAGATTGCAGCAAAGTTAGCAGTAGGTCTTACACTCGATGAGATACCCAATGATATAACAAGGGAGACTCCTGCATCATTTGAACCTACAATAGACTATGTTGTGACAAAGTTCCCACGCTTTGCATTCGAAAAATTCCCTGAGGCAGACCCAACACTCACTACACAGATGAAGTCTGTTGGAGAGGTAATGTCCATAGGAAGGACATTTAAAGAGTCTCTACAGAAGGCGATAAGGAGTCTTGAAATCAGCAGCTATGGCCTCGAAAACATTGATGTTGATACAAGTGTAATAAAGACAAGACTCAAGACTCCTGGCCCTGAACGAATATGGTATATCTCACAGGCCATAAGAGAAGGGATGGGCATTCAAGAGATACGCGAGCTTACATGGATAGACCCGTGGTTCCTGTATAACATCAAGCAGATAGTAGATATGGAAGAAAAAATAAGGAGTTATGCAAAGGGAATTAAAAAAAAGGAGAGCCTCAGCCTCGCACCATATCTAATACCAAAAGAACTTTTAATGGATGCGAAGTGGTATGGTTTTTCGGACAGAAGAATTGCAGAACTCCTTAACGTAGAAGAGGCTGATATAAGGCATCTAAGACGCAAATATAAGATGTATGCGGTTTACAAGATAGTTGATACATGCGGAGCAGAATTCGCTGCATATACACCATATCTGTATTCGACTTATGAAAAACCATTTTATAAGTCAGCAGTCAACAGTCAACAGTCAACACCCCCCCTTAAGCCCCCCCTTGCTACGGGGGGGGGTGGGGGGGGTGAACTCCGAACTCCGAACTCCGAACTTATTGTTGAGTGCGAATCTAATCCTACTGGTAGGAAAAAGGTTGTCATCCTCGGCTCTGGCCCTAACAGGATAGGCCAGGGTATCGAATTCGACTACTGTTGTGTTCATGCAGTATTTGCCCTCAAGGAACTCGGTTATGAAACTATAATGGTAAATTGCAATCCCGAGACGGTCAGCACAGACTATGACACTGCAGACAGGCTTTACTTTGAGCCTCTTACAATAGAGGATGTACTGAATATCATCGAGGTTGAAAAACCTGAAGGTCTCATAGTCCAGTTCGGAGGCCAGACGCCCCTGAAACTCGCAGTACCACTCGAGAGAGAAGGTATAAAAATCCTGGGGACATCTCCTGATTCCATAGACCGTGCAGAAGATAGGAGGAGATTCAAGGAACTCCTCCATAAGCTCAATTTAAAACAGGCTGAAAGCGATACTGCAATGTCTGTAGAAGAGGCCATATGTGCAGCAGAGAGGATAGGGTATCCTGTAATGATAAGGCCATCCTATGTCCTTGGTGGCAGGGCTATGGAGATAGTCTATGATGGGAAATCTCTAAGGGAATACATGAAGCGTGCGGTCAAGGCATCTCCTGAACATCCTGTGCTTGTGGACAAGTATCTCGAGGATGCCATAGAGATTGATGTTGATGCAATATCCGATGGGATGGATGTAATCATAGGGGGCGTGATGGAGCATATTGAGGAGGCTGGTATCCATTCTGGAGATTCAGCCTGTTCACTTCCACCATATTCCTTAGAAAAAGAGATTATTGATGAGATAAAGAGGCAGACGAGAGCACTCGCAAAAGAGCTCACTGTAGTAGGGTTGATGAATGTACAGTTTGCCGTAAAGAACCATGACATCTATATCCTTGAAGTGAATCCGAGGGCATCGAGGACAGTACCCTTTGTAGGCAAGGCAACTGGTGTGCCACTTGCAAAGATTGCAGCAAAGGTGATGGTTGGTAAGACATTGAAAGAACTCGGACTTACAGGAGAGAGGCATATACAACATATTGCGGTTAAAGAGGCTGTCTTCCCTTTTGACAGATTCCCCGGAGTTGATACTATACTCGGCCCTGAGATGAAATCTACAGGAGAGGTGATGGGCATAGATAAGGACTTCGGCCGTGCATTTGGAAAGTCACAGACATCGTGTGGTAACAGGATTCCTTTATCAGGGAAGATATTTATAAGTCTGAAGGATAAAGACAAACCTCTTTCTGTCTCTATAGTTAAAAAGCTACTCGAGCTCGGATTTTCTGTAATCGCAACCAGAGGCACAGCGCTGTATCTTAAAGACCACGGCCTCGATGTAGAAGTCGTCAATAAGGTTACAGAAGGAAGGCCACATATTGTTGACTTCATCAAGAATAAAGAGATTGACTTTGTCATTAATACGGTCAGCGGTGCTCAGGCACAGAAGGACTCCTTTTCTATAAGGCAGAGTGCACTTCAATATGGTATACCATTTACAACAACTATATCCGGGGCAATAGCAGCAGTAAATGCTATAGAGATGCTCAAAAAGAAGCAGGTTAATATAAAGTCAATACAGAAATACCATAAAGGCAAGTGAAAAGTGTTACCTAAGAAGACCAAAGCACAGCTTATCGAAGAACTCAAATCACTCCAGAAGCAGATACAGAGACTAAAGAGATCTGAAAAGGAGCGAAAGAATGCAGAAAAAATAATTCTTCAGGCTAAGGAAGAGTGGGAAAATACCTTCGACACTATAAAGGATTTAATCTTTATTACAGACGGGAATGGTGTTGTAAGACGAATCAATCGCTCACTGGCCAATAAATTAGGTGTTCAGCCACATGACATGATTGGCAGGACCTGCTGGGAGATGCTTAGGTGCGAGCATAAGGGAACAGAAAGATGTTCTCTCGCGAAGATTCAACAGGGTATCTCTGTAAGGGAGCATGAGGTAGAAATCTCGCCCCTCGGCATGTGGGTAATGGCTCATGTCTATGCAACATATACACCTTCAAAAGAGCTTGATTATATAATTCATACTTATAGGGATATTACAGAGCACAAGATGCTACAGGAACAGCTATTTCAACTTCAGAAGATGGAGGCTATAAATACATTAGCAGCAGGTGTAGCTCACGAATTCAATAACATTTTGACAGGAATAATTGGTAACCTAAGTTTAACTAAATCACAGCTTAGCACAGAATCAGAGGAATATCGCTTTGTGGAGCGTGCCTATAATTCTGCTGAACGGGCATCAGATATTATTAAGAGTCTACTAGCATTTACAAGTAAATTATCAGCTACCGATAATCTAATCTCAGTCAATGATGCAATCTTCGAGACGACTAACCTGCTTCGTGTAACTACTGACCCGCGTATCAAAATAGTAGTTCATACAGATAAAGACCTCTGGAAAGTGAAAGTCGACTTCATACAGATAAACCATATACTGATGGAACTACTTAGAAATGCCCGTGCTGCTATTATAGACTGCCTCGAAGGGCTTTTCAGATATGAGTGTGGAGAGAAGAAGTCATTTATCATTACCATAAGTGCGGAGAATACTAAGGTGGATGAGAAATACTACAAGATGTATGCTGATGCACGACCTGGTGAGTTTGTGCTTATCACAATATCTGATAATGGCCCGGGTATGGATAAAGAGACCCAGAGGCGCATCTTCGAACCATTTTTCACCACAAGAGAAGTAGGCAAAGGAAAAGGGCTTGGACTGGCCACTGTATATGGCATAGTAAAGCAATATAATGGATGGATTAATATCTATAGTGAGAGAGGCATTGGGACAACATTCAAGATCTATCTGCCACGTGCTAAGCCAGCAAACCCAACTCCTCTGAATACATCCTGAACAACTCAAGCCCCCTTCTATGCTCGTCTTCAAAATCATAGGATATTCCTCTCCAGTATGAGACAAGTTCATCATCTGTAACGGGTAACAAGTGGCGGCTGAGGAGTAACGGTCGCAATTCCTGTGCAATCTTATTTAAACCTTTTAGAGCAAGCATTTTTGCCTTATTTAAATCCCCTGTAA
Source organism: Nitrospirota bacterium (assembly GCA_016212245.1). Lineage (GTDB taxonomy): Bacteria > Nitrospirota > Thermodesulfovibrionia > Thermodesulfovibrionales > SM23-35 > JACRGU01. The sequence continues at coordinate 3,023 of JACRGU010000100.1, read as the reverse complement.
ATTTTTCGAATAGTTCTGTCTTCTCTGTGCAGCAGCCTTTCCTTACAATCCATAATGCGAAAACAAAAGGAAGCTCTGTATTTTTATACCATAACTCTCCAAGGTCGTAGATGTAAATATCCATAACTGTCTTTTGGGCTTTGAGGGCGTCGTCACCGATCAGAAGATAAGCTTCTGCCTCATTGACTACTAACTCAAATGGTTTATCTGTTGGTCTTAAGTAACAGTTAATCTTATAAAATTTTTTGAAGATAATATCGAGGAGGGCAACAGAGCTTTCTGACTGTGCTGATGTAAGCACTGTCAGACCATCCAATCTCTCTATCGGCCTTCTGCTGAATAGCAGGATGCTTCCTATTGGCCCCTTTGAGCTTATGGAATGGCCCTCGATAATGGTGTATTTATTCTGGTACCTGAGATATTCAATGGACGAGGATGGACTTATATCAATCTCCTCATTCCTCAGCATCCGGTTTAGTGTAGAGGGGACACCTTCTATGAATTCATACCTCGAGCAGTCGCATTTCTTCTCCAGCATATAAAAAATTGGGAATAGATTTGCATAAGTGACTTTTCCTATTCTTAACACTTACCCCTTTATCACTCCAATTGGCCTGAGCCTTGCTACCTTCTTCGAGATACCTGCGTTATGCACGACATCAACAACATTAGATATGTCTTTGTATGCCTCTGACATCTCCTCTGCGAGGGTTTCCCTACCAGCCGACCTGACTATGATTCCTTTATCCTCCATCTCCCTCCAGATAGCACGGCACTTTGCCCTTTTGATTGCCTGATGCCTCGACATAACCCTGCCAGCGCCATGGCATGTTGAACCGAATGTCTCCTGCATCGCCCTTTCAGTACCTAAAAGGATAAATGATACCCTCCCCATATCTCCAGGGATTAAGACTGGCTGACCTATATGCCTGTAAATCTCTGGAAGCTCTGGATGTCCCGGTGGAAATGCCCTCGTTGCACCTTTTCTGTGGACTATGAGTTTCATCTTCCTGCCATTAACTTCATGCTCTTCAATCTTTGCGATATTATGGGCAACATCGTATATCAGTGTCATGCCAAGTTCTTTCGGGGAGATATTGAACACTTTTATAAATACCTCTTTTGTCCAGTGCATGATACACTGTCTGTTTGCCCATGCATAGTTGGCTGCAGCCCTCATTGCAGATAGATAATCCTGTGCCTCAGGGCTCCCATATGGTGCACATGCAAGCTCTTTATCTGGCAATTCTATCTTATATTTGCTTACAGCCCTCTCCATGACTTCAAGGAAATCAGTGCAGACCTGATGACCAAAACCACGAGAGCCTGTGTGTATCATCACAGTAATCTGGTCTTTAAAAAGCCCGAGGCTGTTTGCACCCTTTTCATCGTAAATCTCATCAACATACTGAACTTCAAGGAAGTGATTGCCTGAACCCAGTGTGCCCTGCTGCGCCCTTCCCCGCTCATATGCCTTATTACTTATCAGGGATGGGTCTGCTCCGTCAATACATCCTTCAGATTCTGTTTTCTCAAGGTCTCCAGCATCACCAAAGCCCTGCTCAACAGCCCATAGTGTGCCCCTTAATAATATCCTTCTCTCATCCTCCTGTGTAAGTCGTATCTTACCCTTTGAGCCAACACCTGATGGGATTTCATTGTATAGGATGCTGACAAGGTCCTTTATCCTCGGCAGGACAGCTTCTTTTTTAAGATTGCTTCTTAAGAGGCGGACTCCACAATTGATATCATAGCCAACACCGCCTGGTGAGACGATACCATCTTTCAGGTCAAATGCAGCCACACCTCCGATTGCAAATCCATATCCTGTATGCACATCAGGCATCGCCATGGATGTTTTAATAATCCCTGGCAAGGTCGCTACATTGGCCACCTGCTCTATCGACTGTGTCTCAAGCTCCTTTTCAAGGACATCATCTACATAGATGATTCCATTGACCCTCATCCCCTGCTTGTAATCCTTAGGGACCTCTATTTTTGTATCATCAATCCTTCTAAGTTTTTCTAACAACATAAAGTTCGTAACCTTCATTCTTTAAATATTAGGATTTCTTTCTATAGTTTATTTTTTCATACATAAAGAATAAAAGCAATAATAAGCAGAACTAAAACCACGAAAGATTTCTACTTATGGTAACTTATTCAGCAGAACCTGATATAGAGAACTACTTCAGAGACAAATAGAATACCTGATAAAAAGTTTTCTGTTATAACATTTTTAATCAGCGGTGGCTATCAGCCATCCGCTGGAGTGATTTGATAGGTGTTATTTTGACATTACTGTCTTAACAATGGATATGTCTTTATTTATCCAATCTTTTACTATAGCTTCAACTTCAACACCTGTGGGGGCTGAAAACTTTAATAGATTTTCCATAGTATCCTGGTCTAAATAAATAGGTAAATACAACTCTAAATCTGGTTTGTAGAATTTTCCTCTTTCACCTTTTGAAAAATCATATTCCTTCTTCATATATTTTCCTCCATATACTGTTTTGTCTCTTTTGTTGTTGATTTGCGTGCAGAAATAATACGAATTTTATATTCCTCATTATTCTTTCGTTGAAAAGTATGAATCACTACCGATAAAGCTCCTGTTTTATCTATTCCCATTGTAACCCATCTATCTTCATTTTCGCTATGTTCTTCATCAAAAATAGTTATTGCACGAGGATCAAGAAAAATGCTGGTTGCACGCTCAAAGCTGACTTTATGTTTTTTAAGGTTTTCCTTTGCCTTTTTAGGGTCCCACTCAAAGTAATATCGCATACCATGCCCTCATCATATTTTATCACCTAACGAGTCTGTAGAAAAAGTCGTTTTTAATAGAATATCTTATCCCTTATAGTCCTGCAATGGATATTTTTAACGGCTATTTGCTGTCAACGAAGCGCGTTGAGTTTGTTTTTATCATGTTTACATCGCTGCTGCTGAAACATTCTATGTTTATTGCCCTTCTCATGCAAATCCTTCTCCGTATCTATGAACCTTTGTCAGATTAT
>JACRGU010000099.1 GCA_016212245.1 Nitrospirota bacterium | reverse complement strand
TTAGTATCGAGCTAAGAAAGGATGTACAGCACCTTCAGTTAAAGGTTTCCGATACCGGAATAGGCATTGAAAACAAGGATATTCTTCGTATCTTTGATAGATTCTACCGAGAAAAATCGGAGAGAACAAGACATATTAGCGGTACAGGATTGGGCCTTTCCATTGTTAAAGGCGTTGTGGATGTCCACCGTGGCTCTGTCATTGTAAAAAGTGAGGTAGGAAAGGGTACCACATTTACCGTTTTACTTCCCATAACGTAGATTTTTGAGAGGCTATTTAGAGTATTGAACAAATGACTGATAAAGCCATACCCCCTTGTCAGGCAGCATGTCCTATATATACAGATGTCAGTGGTTATGTCTCTGCAATTGCAATAGGTGATATAGAGAGGGCAATCAGGATTATCCGTCAGATAAATCCATTCCCTTCTGTTTGTGGTAGAATCTGCACCCGTCCATGTGAGACTGCTTGCAGACGTTCACAAATAGATGAACCTATTTCTATCGCGGCACTAAAGCGCTTCGCAGCAGATCAGACCAGAGGGTTAAAACTAATTAAGCGACCTGAACATTACTACGATGAAAGAGTCGCTGTAATAGGAAGCGGACCAGCCGGTCTAACCGTGGCCCACGACCTCGCGCTACTTGGATACAGGGTCACTGTTTTTGAGGAACAGAATGTACTCGGTGGGATGCTGACTCAGGGCATTCCAGATTACAGGCTTCCCAAAGATGTAGTTAAGGAAGAGGTTGATTTTATATTATCACTGGAGGTTGAGGTTAAGACTGGTTTATCCCTCGGTCGAGACCTTTCGATCGAAGGGCTCCTTAAAGATTATCAGGCAGTATTTTTAGCTGTGGGTAGTCAAAGGAGTTTACTCCCCAAATGTAACGGGGTAGAACTATCTGGAGTCATTACAGCCATTGAATTCCTTAAACAAATTAGCAGGGGGCATCGCCCCAATTTAGGTGAGCATGTTGTAATTATTGGTGGAGGTCATACTGCAGTTGATGCAGCTCGCACCTGTCTTCGTCTGGGATCTTCTGAGGTTACAATTATTTATCGCCGAACCATAGACGAGATGCCAGCTGGCCGTGCAGAGGTTGATGATGCAGAGAAGGAAGGGGTAAACATTAGGTATCTGACTGCGCCAGTTGATTTTTTAGGTAATGGAAATGTTCAAAAGGTGCGATGCATTGAGATGCGGCTCGGTGAGTTAGATGAATCAGGGAGGCGTCGGCCTGTGCCTGTAGAGAACTCGGAGTTTGAGATCAAAGCTGATACAGTCATCTTAGCAATTGGTTATATCCCGGAGGCAGATGCACTAAAGGATAGCGGATTAATCTTAAGCAAAAATGGCACGATAATTGTGAAAGATAATACAGGCACGACTAATGTAAAGGGTGTTTTTGCTGGTGGAGATGTTGTTAGTGGACCTTCGAGCGTGATTGAGGCTATAGCGGCTGGTAAAAGGGCGGCTGATGCGATACATCGCTATCTTCGCAATCTACCAGATAAAGAAGTTGAGGAACATTTGCCTTTAAGGTCGCTTGATGATAATGTGGTTAAATTGATTAATAAATCAAATAGGCAGAATATGCCCACCGTCCCTGTCGAAAAACGCCTTGACAATTTTAATGAGGTAGAAGTGGGCTATAACCGGAATGAGGCATTAAAGGAAGCACAGCGCTGCTTACTCTGCGGTTCAGGCGCACTCGTTGCAGATAATTGTGCAGCCTGTCTTAACTGTGTTCGTATATGTCCTTATGGAGTGCCGGTTCCAGGCAGAGAAATAGCTGAGATTGATATAAGCCAATGTCAGGTCTGTGGGATTTGTGCGTCAGAATGCCCGGCATCAGCAATAAACTTAAAACTCGAAACAAGAGAGGAAGGCCGTGCTGCATTGCAGAAGGTTATAGATAAAGCCAGGCAAGAGGCACCAGAAGTACTTATAATTGGATATTATTGCCGATACAAATTACCCACAAGCCTTTTAGATGACAGTGGTATATACTGGCTGGGTAAGCTTTGCACAGGTCGACTCGATATATTTCAGCTAATTTATCCTTTTGAGTTGGGTGCGGATGAAGTGGTAGTACACATGTGCAAGAACGAGGAATGCCATTTTAGGGATGGGAGTAGGTGGCTACTTACACATATTGAAAGGGCTAAAAAGATATTAGACGAAATTGGCATGGGTGCAGACCGCCTGAATATAATCTCTGAAGAAGATGTTTCTGATTTCAAAAAGAGGTTTGAAGTCTTGGGTATAAATCCTATAAGGAAAAGAGAGAAGGTGAGAGGATGATTGTTGCTGAGATTAAGCCTTTTGGAGAGATAAAGGATATGCTTAAAGACTATAACAAGGTTTTAATTGTGGGTTGTGGTACTTGTGTTACTGTCTGTCTGAGTGGTGGTGAGAGGCAGGTTGAATTGTTGGCATCAGCCCTCCGAATGGCAAGAAAGATAGAAGGTAATGAGATTACTGTAGGTGAACGGACAATACTCAGACAGTGCGATCCAGAATTCATTGACCAGATAAAGGATGAGGCTGCTCAGTATGACGCAATCCTATCAATGGCTTGTGGTGCTGGCGTACAGGGCATTGCTGAGCGATTCGGGAGTATTACTGTTTTACCAGCGATGAACACCAGATTCATCGGAGTTTCAGATGGACAGGGCACGTGGGTTGAGGTTTGTGCAGCCTGCGGGGATTGCATCCTCTATAAGACGGGCGGAATATGTCCGGTGGCACGGTGTGCTAAGAGCCTCATTAATGGGCCCTGCGGCGGATCACAGGGCGGACTATGTGAGGTTTCAAAGGATAACCCCTGCGTATGGCAACAGATTTACGCCCGCCTGGTAAAACTGAATCTGCTTCATTTTCTAAAGGAAATATCTCCGCCAAAGACAAGACCAGTTCATCCCCGAAGGCTGGTTAGAGAAGATTTGAGATTAAAGAAGGAGCAAACAAAAGGAGTATGACGAGATGGGATTCAGGGAGGCTTTAGATTCGGGTAAGTTCCTTATCACGGCAGAGATAGGGCCAGTTAAGGGAACGGAGATAGATGGATTGCTGGAAGATGCAGAGCTTATCAAAGGAAAGGTAGATGCCATTAATGTTACCGATCTTCAAAGTTCTGTCATGCGATTGGGCTCCATGGCTGTTTGCCATCTCCTGAAGGATCTCGGAATTGATCCCATCCTCCAGCTCACATGTAGGGATAGAAACAGGTTAGCGCTGCAGTCCGATCTTTTGAGTGCCTGGGTTTTGGGTATCAGGAATGTGTTGGCCTTAACAGGAGATCATCCAACCCTGGGAGATCACCCCCAGGCAATGCCTGTTTTTGATTTAGATTCTGTGAGCCTATTAAAGGTAATCGGCAGGCTTAATGAAGGCTTTGATATGGCGGGAAACCAGCTCAAGGGTGCTCCGGACTTCTTTCCTGGGGCAGTGGTAAATCCAGGAGCCAATACCGAGACTGCATTAGAGATGCAGATTATCAAGATGGAAAAGAAGATTGAAGCAGGTGCAAGATTCTTTCAGACCCAGGGAATATTTGACTTAGACCTCTTTGAAAGATTTATGAAACGAATAGAGGGTTTTAAGACGACAGTTTTGGGTGGAATCATTTTACTCAAATCAGCCGGTATGGCCAGGTTTATGAATAAAAATGTGGCAGGGGTATTTGTTCCTGAACCCTTAATTAAAGAGATGGAAACGACAAAGGATAAGGTTAAAACAAGCATTGAGATGGCTGCACGGCTGATTAAGGGATTGAAGAATCTCTGTCAGGGGGTTCATATCATGGCTATTGGCTGGGAGAAAAGGATTCCCATGGTCCTGGAGGAGGCTGGATTGTAGTTTTCCATGTAGATCATGCATAAGGTTTCAATTATAGGCGCAGGTGTTGTGGGAACTGCTATGGGTTATCTTCTGAAGGAGAGGGGCTACCCTATTGTTGGTATTGCCAGTAGAACTATCGAATCGGCTAAAAAGGCGAGGGAATTTATAGGAGAGGGAGAGGCCTCAACAGACATCAGGGCCACTGCTAAAAAGGCAGATATAGTCTTTATTACAACTCCAGATAGTGCGATCGAGAAGGTCTGCATTAAGGTAGCCTCAGAGGGAGGATTCAATCCTGGAGCCATCGTCTTCCATATGAGTGGGGCATTGTCTTCAGAGATTTTGGGGTCTGCAAGAAATGTTGGAGTGAATGTCGCATCTATCCACCCACTCCAGAGCCTGGCAGATGTAAGAGAGGCAGTAAAAAATCTTTCAGGTTCTTACTTCTGTATAGAGGGAGACGAAGTTGCCCTTTCAGTTGCAAGGGAAATAGTTGCTGCCCTCAGAGGAAAGGAGATAACCTTAGAGGCAGATAAAAAGCCTCTATATCATGCAGGTGCATCAGTAGCCTCGAACTTCCTCGTAGCTACTGTAGGTTTTGGATTGGAACTATTTGAGGCAGCAGGAATAGGCAAGGAAGATTCTCTTAATGCCCTTATGCCATTGATAAAAGGCACAGTGAAGAACATCGAGATTCTCGGTATCCCTTCAGCACTTACAGGCCCTATTTCAAGGGGAGATACAGGGGTTATTGAGGGCCACCTGAAGGCAATTTCAGATGAGAAACCCGAAATGTTAAGACTCTACTCTGAGCTTGGGAGGTATACAGTCAAGGTAGCAATTGAGAAGGGTACTATAGAAAAAGACGAGGCTAAAAGGATAATTTCATTGTTTGATAAATATCAAAGTGGAGGAGATGATGGCCAAGATAACAATCAATGATTTTTTTAAGAAAAAAGCTGAGGGGCAGAAGATTACAATGCTTACTGCCTATGACTACCCTTTTGCACGGATAGTTGATGAAGCAGGGATTGATGCAATAATTGTTGGTGATTCAGTCGGCATGGTTGTACAGGGGCTTGAAAACACCCTTCCTGTTACAATGGATGAGATGATTTACCACACAAAGATTGTTTCGAGGGCGGTCAAAAATGCAATGATTATCGGAGACCTCCCCTTCATGTCCTATCAGGTGAGTGTTGAGGATGCAGTAAGGAATGCCGGTAGATTCCTGAAAGAGGCAGGTGCATCTGCTGTAAAGATTGAGGGTGGTGCTGAGGTGGCAGAGCATATCAGGGTAATGACAAAATCAGACATCCCGGTTATGGCTCATATCGGCCTTACTCCCCAGTCTATCCACAGGATGGGCGGATATAAGGTACAGGGAAAGACAGAGGAATCAGCAAAGAGACTGATCGAGGAAGCCCATATTGCTGAAGACGCTGGTGCTTTCTCTCTTATACTTGAGGCGATACCGATGGGGCTTGCAAAGAGGATTACAGAGGAACTCTCAATCCCGACCATTGGTATTGGTGCAGGTCCTTATTGTGATGGTCAGGTGCTTGTCCTACACGATGTTATTGGATTGTTCGAGAGGTTTTTACCAAAGTTTGCCAAACGATATGTAAATCTAAAAGATGAAGCTCTAAGGGCAATCAAGACTTATAAGGAAGAAGTCGAGAAAGGCATATTCCCCTCTGAAGAACAGAGTTTTAAATAAAATAGCAGGTCATTAAATTTTTTCCTGTTGCATCACGCCTTATTTATTGTTTATATTTAAAGAAATAAGTTAAAAAGATGTTAAGGCTCTTGTTATCAACTACTATAGTTACCCTGTTTATATCAGTCATAAACTTATCTTTAAGTTCTGGTGAGACTAATATTAGAACACTTAGATATGTTGGTTCTCTGGCCTGTAAGGGTTGCCACGAAAAAGAATATAACAACTTTATGAAATATGCCAAAAAGAGCAGGTCATTTGAAAGCATTGAAAGGGTGAAAATGGGTTTGACTGAGGAAGAGATTAAGAAATGCTATCCCTGCCATACTACTGGACATGGTAGAGCGGGTGGTTTTGAAAGCCCTGAGAAGACTCCCCATTTAAAGAATGCAGGTTGCGAGGTCTGTCATGGCCCTGGTAGTGCACATATAAGGACAAAGAATAGGCATGATATAAAAGGGCATCTGAGTATGGAAGACTGCATGGGCTGTCATACAGAAGAAAGGGTCAAGGCATTCAGGTTCAAACCGATGATATATGGAGGAGCACACTGAACCAAATGTCCAAAGGTTCAAAAGTTCAAAGGTTCGAGGGTGTCATTCCTGCAAAAGCAGGAATCCAGACTCTTACCTTCTGGATTCCCGTTTTCACGGGAATGACGAAAGAAATAACAATGTAAAGAAGTGTTAGTGACATGACATTGGGATTTATTAGAAGGCGCTTAAGCAGAACGATTCTATTTGTTTTGGCAGTTAGTGTTACTGTAATTATGATAGTTATAATCTACATGACTGCCTCCCGTCAGACAAAGGATATGGTGAAAGAGATAGCCATATCAAGTGAGGATATTTCGCACATGATCTATGCAGGCATAAAATCCCCTTACCCTATGTCGACTGGAGACAGGGAGGTTATACAAAGACGATTATCAAACATAAGAGAAGAGTGGAAGGATATAGAGATATTTATCTGCGACCTCGACCAGAAGATAGCCTATGCTACTCATGAGGAGAGGATAAACTCTAAGGTAGCTGATTTTATTTCGAGTAAGACCGTTTTACAGGCACTGGATGGGTCATTAAAGACAGGCAAAGAACCTGTGAGGGTATTTGAAGAAGAGGTCCATGGGAAGAGATACATTATTACAGCACATCCCATACTAAATCACATGGAATGCTATCATTGTCACGGTTCTTCGAGAAAGGTCCTGGGTGGTATGGTAGTAAGGAAGTCTGCTGACAGAAGTTATGCAGCCATTGCTGAACTCAGAAACCGCAATATCATGGTAACCATTCTCGGTGTATGTGCTGTAGTTGTCTTAATTTATATAATACTGTCTAAATTAGTAAGACAGCCTCTAATGGATTTTACCAGTAAGATAAAGGAACTTACAATGAGAATACCAGAAGGTGATTATTCTATGAGGATTGATATAAGGCGACCTGATGAGATTGGTAACCTCGTAGCCTCCTTTAATCAGATGGCAGAAACGCTTGAGGAGAAGAACAATCTCCTCAGGAGGGTATATAAAGAACTTGCCGATGCAAATAAAGAGCTCGAGGCATTTTCCTATTCTGTCTCTCATGACCTGAAGGCACCCCTGAGGGGTATTGATGGGTTCTCGAAGATGCTCATGGAGGAATATTCAGTACAGATAAATGAGAGGGGCACACACTACCTGAACAGGATCAGGGAAAATATAGGCAGGATGTCAGCATTGATAGATGATATGCTTACACTATCGAGGGCCGGAATGATAGAGCTTCAACCACGACATGTGAAGTTCAGTGATATGCTGAATAATGTACTTGAGGATTTCAGAGGAGAGATTGAGTCGAGGGGTATATCTATAAAGATAGGGGATTTACCAATAATAAGATGTGATTCAACCCTGATGCAGACTGTCTTTTCTAATATTATATCGAATGCTATTAAGTTTACCCGTGAGAAAGAGAAGCCGGAGATTATCATAGGGTTTAATGAGGGAAATGATACAATATTCGTCAGAGACAATGGTATAGGTTTTGATATGCAGTATCACGATAAGATATTCCAGGTCTTTCAAAAGCTCCATCTGCCTGAGGAATATGAAGGCACAGGCGTTGGTCTTGCACTCGTAAAGAGGATTGTTGATCGCCACCATGGGAAGGTATGGGCTGAATCAGAGCCCGGGAAAGGGGCAACATTTTTCGTGAAGTTGCCCATTGAGAAATAGTGGCAGGTAACAAGCTATTAATACCTGTAATATTAATGCCCTACGCTTATATATTTTGTCATTCCTGCGTAGGCAGGAATCCAGACGCCGTCCCTGCGAAAGCAGGGAACTATACAAAGGAATTGGATTCCCGTTTTCACGGGAAACCCTGGATTCCGTGTCCCCCGATTAAGGACTTCGAGGGCAAGCAAGCACGGAATGACGAAACAGCGGACATTTATTATGCAGGAGTCAATATTTAGAAAGGAGGATAGAGATGATAAAGGAATTTTTAACTGTTCTCCTCGTGGAGGACAATCCTGATGATGTGGAGCTGACGCTTCATGCACTCAAAAAAAACAATATTGCGAATCCCATAGAAGTGGTACGTGATGGACAGGAGGCAATAGACTATCTCTTTTATACTGGAAAGTATTCTAATTCAAAACACAGGCTTCCGGGCGTTATACTACTTGACCTTAAGTTGCCAAAGGTAGATGGGATAGAGATTCTCAGGAGGATAAAAGAGGACAGTAAGCTCAAGATGATTCCTGTTGTGGTTCTTACATCTTCAAAAGAAGAGAGAGATATCGTAGATGCCTATAACCTCGGGGTAAATAGTTACATAAGAAAGCCTGTTGACTTTGACCAGTTTACTGAGACAGTCAGGACTATAAGGTATTACTGGCTTTTAATAAATGAGCATCCAATTATAAGATAATCATGACTGAAAGGCGTAAACTTAAAGTCTTCTTTCTTGAGGACAATCCTGATGATGTGGAGCTTGAGCTTCACGAGCTCAGAAGAGGTGGATTTGATGTTACATCTGAAGTGGCAAGGAACAGAAAGGAGTTCCTTGAGAAGCTTACAGACCTCGATGCAGACATCATCATTGCAGATTATGCACTACCTGACATAACAGGTATAGAAGCAATCCATATATGTCAGGAGAAAAATATAGATGCACCTATAATATTTATCACAGGTGTAGGTGATGAACTGTTAGCCGTAGAAAGTCTAAGAGAAGGTGCTATTGATTACATTCTCAAGAAGAACATCATAGGCCTTCCAGGCAGGGTTTCGAGGGTCCTCGAGATATGGGCTGACCGTAAGGCTAAAGAACAGGCTGATGCAGAAAGACAAAGGCTCCAGGAATTACTTTTCCAGGCACAGAAGATAGAATCAATAGGAAGGCTTGCAGGTGGAATAGCTCATGATTTCAATAATATCCTGACAGGTATATTGGGATTTACGCACCTCTGCCTCGAAGACATGCCTCCAGGCTCTCAGGACTATGGAAGAATGCGCACTATAATTACACTATGTGAGAGGGGTGCCGACCTGACAAGACAGCTACTTATCTTTAGCAGGCGAATGCCTATGGAACCAAAGAGGATTGACCTTAATTTCTTTATAGAAGAAACAATGCATTTCATAAGGCCCATGGTCGAGGAATCAGTCGAGATAAAATTGAACCTCCAGAAAGGAATCCCAGAAATCAAGGTTGATGCCGGACATCTTACACAGGTATTAATGAACCTCGCTGTGAATGCCAGGGATGCTATGAAGAATGTGGGGGTCTTAGAATTCAGGACTGAAACATACCACTTGCCTGAGGACTTTCCGGTTATGAGTCAGGATGCTAAAAAGAGGGATTATGTATGCCTTTCAGTCTCTGATACAGGGCGTGGTATCCCGGAGGAGGATATCCCGAAGATATTTGACCCATTCTTTACAACAAAAGAGGTTGGTAAAGGGACAGGCCTTGGCCTTGCCATTGTTTATTCCGTAGTGAATACCCATGAAGGATGGATTGATGTGAATAGTAAATTGGGTGAGGGGACAACCTTCAAGATATACCTGCCTGCAATCCAGCCTGAACTATCTGAAATATCAGCCCCTGCCGGTGAGGCTGAGAGAGAGAAAATCATGATATCCCGCAGGGATGAAACGATTCTAATTGTCGAGGATGACGATACACTCAGAACCCTGTGCGCCACTACACCGAATCGTCTTGGTTATAATGTGCTGTCTGCAAGGGACGGCGAAGAGGCACTTGAGATTTACAGAAATGAAGCAAAGAAGATTGACCTTATAATCTCGGATATGGTAATGCCTAAGAAGTCGGGCATGGAAGTCTTCAATGAGTTGAAGGCGATTAACCCTGATATTAAGTTCATCATTGTAACAGGCTACGGTATCTGCGAACAGATTGAACATATCCCTGCAGAGATGAATGCAGTAATTACAAAGCCTTATGAGATTCACAAGATGGCACACCTGATAAGGGAGATCCTTGATAAGGAAGGTTCTCGAAAGCTCAGGATAGTTAAATAGTCACATCGAATTCCATCTCTTTTTCCCCTAATAGAAATCTTTTCCTTAAGACCCTGACCTTAATGGTATCACCCTGTTTTTTATCAAGAAGAAATATCTTTATGTCATCAATAGCCTCAATATTAAATCCATCTAATGAAAGGATAATATCATTTTTCTTTAAACCAGCCTTTTCTGAAACACTATCCGGGGGGAAGTCCTTTATCCTTACCCTCCCATCTTCTTCATCGAGTATGACCATGAGCTTTGGCGAAGAGGGTGGGGTTTCTAACTTTGTGAAGAGGACAAAATCAGCAATCCCTCTTTCAATAGATTCTTCGTTAAGGATTATTGAATAATCAAATCCATTACGCCTGAAGGCCCTTTTAGGGATGCCGGAGCCAAAAGAGATATGACCACCACCAGCAAGGATTACCATCTGATAGTCAGGATTTTTCTTGAGAAAATTATCTATCATCTCTGCCATAGTCTCATCCCATAAGACCTGTGCCTGATAGAAGAAATCAAAGTTCTTCTTTTCTGAATCCTTATGTTTTTCGAAAACCTCTCTGAGCCTGTTTTTGTATCCTTCATCGGTCAGATCAATCTCTTCAGGTATCTCTCCCCTTTCCTCTTCTGTAAGGGATTCAATGCCACTATCTGAGACCTTTTCTACAATCTCCTTTTTAAGATTCAGGGCTGCTACAGGTATCTTCTCCTCTTTTGCAAACTCCATAATATCCCTGTAGAGGTTATAATCAAACCCCCATCTTTTAAAATACTCAGACGACTTTAAGAATTCCCTTTCATCAATACCACCTGCTATATAATCATCCACTGCCTTTTGATATGGTCTCTGAAACATTTCCATACCTATGGCTATCCTTGGATTTTTCTTATACAGTGCCTTTATTATCTCGAGCTGTACCATGTGATGCTCATATCTGTCATGGAATTCTCCGATATAGATTATCTTTTTATCCGAAACCCTCTTTATTATTTCATCCACATTTAGGACCTTTGCCACCTCGATACCAACTACAGGTTCTTTTAAAGGCATCCTCAACCCCCTTTCACTTTCTTCAATCTTTTTTTCAATATTTTCCCCTTCCTTAAAAGCAACCAGGCTATATTTCCCATAATGGAATATCTTTTTTGCAGCAGCATTTATCTCTTTTTCTGAATCACCATGTGCAAGGGCGATTACCTTTGAGGGATTCAAAGGGTTTTTTCTTACCATAAATATAAAGCCTGAGGAAGGTTGTTCCATCTTTCCAAAGGTCCTTCTAAGGACGGGACTTTTACTACCAAGAATAAGAAGAGAAGACATCTTTATATCTTCATCCTTAACCTCCGTTTCTTCTTTTACACCGAAGCCTTCCTTCTTGAAAAGCTCAATCATGTCAGCATACATCTCCCTATCTTTTTGTGGAAGGACTATAATCCTCTTTTCATCTCCGAGGAGCCGCGCTATTACAGGAGGAAACTCTCCTGAGGACAGGCTTCTCAGGATATCATAGTCTTCATCAATGATTATCTCGTATGGTTCACCAGGAGAGGGAATCTCAAAACCCTCTTTCTCTTTATTAACCTTCAGGACCTTTTTTATTATGTCTGTATCGGTCTTTATAGTAACCGGGACATCGAGGATAAATGGTCTCCCTCTCTGAACAATATCAAAGGTGATAGCTGATTGAACACCCTTCCCTTTTACCTTCTGATTTTTTATCTCTAAAACTGGGATTCCTTTTTCATCCACCCATTGCCTGAAAAACCAGTTCAGATCCTGGCCTGAGGTCTTTTCAAATGCACGCTGGATATCATCCCATGATGCCTTTTGAAATTTTTTATCGGCGATAAGGGTTTTAAGTGACCCATAAAATCTCTCTTCTCCCACGAGGTTTTTAAGCATATGAAAGAGCATTGCCCCCTTGCCGTAACCAATAGCCCTCGATGCAAAGTCTGTCCTGCGTAAAAAATCCTTAAGCGGTGTTTCTTTTTCTGGTGCCACATAGCTTTTATAGTCTATGAGAATCTTTTTTCTATATTCCCAGCCTTTTCCCTTCTGCTCTTCATACAGATGGTCTGAGAGGTATGTGGTTATTCCCTCAGCCCAGTTTCCCTTTTCGTAATCAATATAAACGAGGTTCCCGAACCACTGATGAAGTATCTCATGGCCGAGTGATGTCTCTACAATAAATGGAAGCCTCGCCACGTCCTGGCCGAGAAGGGTAAGGGTTGGTATCGAATATCCTTCAGGGAGGAAACCTTCCACAATCGAGAATCTTTTGTAGGGATACCTTCCTATGAGTTTTTCGTATAGCTCTAAATATTTTTTTGTGTATTCAATATAGGTAGTGGCAAGGTTAACATCCTCAGGGAAAAAGTAGGCATATATATCAATACCCCTGAAACTCTCATTTACAACCTTATATCTGCCACTGCCTTCCCACTCTATGTCGAGAGAGACATCGAGGTTATGAAATGGCATGCCTTCTTTTGCCATGGAAACTTCAGGAAATAAAAACAAAAGAAAGACCACTATAATTTTTATGGCCACTCTTGTCATTGCGAGCCGAAGGCGAAGCAATCTCAAAGTGATGGGATTGCGGAGCCTGTTCCAACCCGTATTAAATACGGGGGAGGAATCTCCGAGTTTGCTTCGGCTC
>JACRGU010000098.1 GCA_016212245.1 Nitrospirota bacterium | reverse complement strand
TATTTCAAGCAGGCTATCTTCTTCCTGTCTTACATATTTATACGCACCTTCGCCTGTGAGCGCCTCTATCCTTCTGATGCCCGATGCTATGCCCCCTTCGTGGATTATTTTAAATAGTCCTATATCTCCTGTAGCCTTCGTATGCGTGCCGCCGCACAGCTCCATGCTGTAGTCTCCCATCTTTACAACACTTACTTCTTCTCCATATTTTTCTCCGAACAGCGCTGTAGCGCCCTTTTTTACAGCATCATCCAGTCCCATGACCGAAGTCTCTACTGCATAATTTTCCCGTATCTTCCGATTGACTATTTCTTCGACCCTGTGTATTTCTTTTAATGTCGGTGTGGAGAAATGGGTGTAGTCAAAGCGGAGTCTGTCGGGCGCTACAAGCGAGCCTGCCTGTTTTACATGGTCGCCGAGGACATCCCTCAAGGCAGTATGAAGCAGGTGTGTTGCAGAATGATTTAAAGCCGCTGCCTTTCTCTTATCAATATCTACGGATGCTTTTACTATATCATTAACCCTGACGCTTCCTTTTTTAATGGTGCAATTGTGAACAATCAAATTGGGAAGAGGCTTCTTTGTTTCAAGGACATCCATACTGATATTATCGTTTTCTATCCTTCCTTTATCCCCGACCTGCCCCCCTGATTCTCCGTAGAACGGCGTCTTGTTTAAGACTATCTCTACACCTTCGCCTTCAGAGGCGGATTCTTTTAAATCATTATTCTTAACTATGGCAATGACGACGCCATCGGAATATGTATCTTCATATCCTGTGAATTGAACAGCAGGGCTAAAGCCCTGCCCTACCATCTTTTGAGCGACTTCCCTGTATATTGCCTTAATCCCCTCTTCTCCTGAGCCTTTCCATGATGCCCTTGCCTTCTCCTTCTGTCCTTCCATTGCTCTGGTATAACCCTGTGTATCAACTGTAAATCCGCTGTCCCTTGCTATATCCTCCGTAAGGTCAAGGGGGAATCCATAAGTATCATAAAGTTTAAATACCTCCTCGCCGGGTATTGTCCTTTCTTTTCCCTGATAAAGCCGTTCAGGGACAGGCTTTGCCTTCAGATTTCCGATAATATCATTCAGCATCCTCATGCCAATATCCAGTGTGCTGCCGAACCTCTCCTCCTCCGTAGAAATTACCCTTGATATATACTCGCTCCTATCAGCGATCTCGGGATAGGTATCTTTCATTAAATTAACTACAACCTCCGATGTCTTAAATAAAAACGGCTCATTTTTCCCCAGCATCTTCCCATGCCTCGAGGCGCGGCGTATGATTCGCCTCAATACATATCCCCTCCCCTCATTTGAAGGCATGACACCATCGCCTATCAGAAATGTTATTGACCTGCTGTGGTCTGCAATAACTCTGAATGATATGTCAGCAGGGTTACTGCCCTGCCCTGCATATTTCTTTTCAAAAAGCCCTTACGAATAGGTTATTATCGGTTTTAACAAATCGGATTCATAATTGCTCTTAACCTTCTGAACAACGGCAGAGAGCCTTTCTAATCCCATCCCTGTATCTATGCTTGGATTAGGGAGAGGTGTAAGTATTCCCTTTGAATCCCTGTTGTATTGCATGAATACGAGATTCCACAGCTCCATGAATCTATCGCAATCGCATTCCACATTACACTCGGGACTGCCGCATCCTATCCCCTCACCCTGGTCTATATGAATCTCGGAGCATGGACCGCACGGTCCTGTATCCCCCATGCTCCAGAAATTATCCTTTTCGCCGAGCCTTACAATTTTATCAGCCGGTATTCCAATCTTCTCATTCCATATCCTGAATGCTTCATCGTCGTCTTTATAAACAGTAATCCAGAGTTTTTCCTCTGGCATTTTTACAATCCCTGTCATAAACTCCCATCCGTATTCAATCGCACCTTCCTTGAAATAATCCCCGAAGGAGAAATTGCCGAGCATCTCAAAAAATGTGTGATGCCTTGCCGTCCTACCTACAACTTCAAGGTCGTTATGCTTCCCCCCTGCCCTTACACACTTCTGAGACGATACAGCCCTCTTATAATCCCTCTTCTCGTTACCGAGGAATACATCCTTGAACTGAACCATCCCTGCGTTGGTAAAGAGGAGAGTAGGGTCGGAAGAAGGTATCAGGGAAGAGCTTTTCACAATCCTGTGTTCTTTTTCCTTAAAATAATCAAGAAATCTTCTTCTGATTTCATGTCCTGTCATAGATTTAGGTTCTTCAAATTTTAATATGCTTCAGTCCACCCGTCAAGCGAGTGTGCTGATTTTTCTTTTCAATACGATTGATGTATTCTTAGGCATAAATTGATTTATACAGCTCAATCATCTTTTCTGAAATTGAATTCGAATTAAACTGTTTCTGGATAAGCTCCCGCCCTCTCTCTGCAATATCCTCTGCATCGTCTTTTTTACTCAATATCTTTTTTACTGCATCCGAAAGCTGCAAAATATCCTGATATTTTACCACAATTCCGGCATCAGCCTCTCTTAAAAAATCAGCACAACCGCAGCTCTCTGTAACGATAACCGGTGTGCCGCACATTAGAGCCTCAAGCGGTGCAATGCCAAATATCTCATGTTTCGACGGGTATACAAAGAGGTCTGCGTCTGTCATTGCTGCGATTTTATCCTCGCCATATAATCCATCAATCAGCAATACCCTGTCGTTTATATCGAGATGCCGTATAAGTCTTTCTATCTCGCTTTTATAACCGTCATCAGGTCCTGCTATAACAAGAATCGTGTCCTTATCATCCTTGGATATTAGAGCAAAAGTTTTGAGGAGAAAATCTATACCTTTAATGGCATTCAGACGGCCGATAAAAAGGAGGATTTTTTTGCCTGACAGCTTGTAAGCCCCTCTAAAATTTCCTTTTAATTCGGCGGCATTTTCAAATTCAGACAGGTTTATTCCGTTTGGAATAAGGGTTATTTTATCCTTTGATACCCCCATACTCATATATTGTTCGACTTCTATATTTGAGACCGCTGCTACCTTCCCGG
Source organism: Nitrospirota bacterium (assembly GCA_016212245.1). GTDB lineage: Bacteria > Nitrospirota > Thermodesulfovibrionia > Thermodesulfovibrionales > SM23-35 > JACRGU01. The sequence continues at coordinate 115 of JACRGU010000098.1, read as the reverse complement.
CAGAGTTAAGGATCTTAAAGCCTATACATACATCGAACAGTCCCTTTAAGAACTCCTTTCCCATGAGCCGCAATACAGAGCCGTGTGCCGAAAGGATGTAGGGGATTTTGTATTT
>JACRGU010000015.1 GCA_016212245.1 Nitrospirota bacterium | reverse complement strand
GGGCTGCGAGAGATGCAAAGGGAGGGGCTATCTCGGAAGGACAGGGATATTTGAACTCCTGATCATAGACAACGAGATACGCCCTATGATTACAGACAGGATAGATGCACAGAGTATAAAGAACTTCGCTATGTCAAAGGGGATTAAGAGTCTGAGGATGGACGGGATTAGCAAAGCCTGTGCTGGTATTACTACATTAGAGGAAGTGCTAAGGGTGACTCAGAAGGATTATGCCAATTTTTTCGTATAGAGGTTACAGTACAGATGGCAGTGAGGCGACAGGCACCCTTGAGGCTGATGGCCTGAATGATGCTGTCTCAAAGGTCAGGGACCTCGGTCTTTTCCCAAAAGAAGTCGGGGAATATGTTCGCAGGGGGAAAACAGGTTTTTTCCACAAACCTGATAGCGTACTTCTCCCTACGATAACAAGGCAGCTATCGTTGCTTCTTTCCTCAGGGGTACCTCTGATGGAGACACTCAGGGCACTTTCTGAAGAGAACAGAGGGTTATGGAAAAGGTGTCTTATTAGTGTAAGAGAACGAGTTGCTGGTGGTACAAGTCTTTCTCGTGCATTGAAAGAACATAAAAAAATTTTCCCTGAATTCTATATAAATATGGTGGCTGCTGGAGAACATAGCGGGACATTAGATAAAGTCCTTGTGAGTCTTGCAGACTTCCTTGAAAAACAGAATGCCATCAGAGCGAAGATAAGGGTATCCATGATATATCCTGTGTTTATGATATGTGTGGGGTTTATTGTAATGTCGTTTCTTTTTACCTTTGTAATACCCAAGATAGTAAAGATATTTGAAGATACTAAAAGTGCCCTACCGTTAATAACAATTGTTCTTATAAACATAAGCAACCTTTTCCGCCATTACTGGTGGATACTTTTAATAGCAGTTGTTTCAGGAGTTTTTGGCATAAGAAGATTAATGAGAGAACACAGGCTGTTAATTGATAAGATAATACTGAAATTACCAGGTAGCCTTCTACAGGCTTTATATCTTGCAAGATTTTCACGGAACCTGGGTTTTCTTCTCGAAGGTGGACTGCCTATGCTTAAGGCCCTTGAACTTTCAGCAAAATCTACAGGCAACAGGGCACTTGAACTCAAGGTCTTAGCAGCAGGGGAAAAGGTGGCTGAGGGAGGAAGACTTTCTGCATCATTAGAGGGACTCCCGCCTGTCATGCTCCAGCTCATCTCTACAGGAGAACGGAGCGGAACCTTGATAGAGGTTTTAAATAAGGCAGCAGACTCTTACGAAGAAGAGTTCCATAGAAAGGTTCAGAGGGCCCTCTCCTTACTCGAACCTTCTATGATTTTATTAATGGGTATTGTGGTAGGCTTTATTGTGCTCGCAGTCCTGCTCCCGATGTTTCAGTTGAACCAACTGGTGAGGTAAAAATGAGAAAATATGAGAAAGGCTTTACACTTATCGAAATAATAGTTGTAGTTTTCATACTAAGCCTCCTCGCTGCTATTGTTGCCCCAAGGATTATAGGCAGGACAGACGATGCCCGCATTGCAGAGGCAAAGGTACAGATAAGAAATTTCGAGACGGCTCTAAAACTTTTCAAGATGGACAATGGTTTCTATCCTGACACTCAGCAGGGGCTTGCTGCCCTCATTGAAAGACCGACCATCGGCAGAATCCCGAACAACTATAGAGAAGGTGGCTATCTTGAACAGAAGAAGATACCTCTGGATCCGTGGGGCAATCCGTATATTTATGTTGCTCCTGGCCTTTATGGGGATTTTGATATCCTGAGTCTGGGTGCTGATGGAAAGGAAGGCGGGGGAGGGAAGGATGCAGACATCAAGAGCTGGGATATGCAATAGCGGTTTTACGCTCCTTGAGCTGATTGTTGTTATATTTATCCTTTCGCTTATTATGGGACTGGTCTTTCCATCTTTTTATGGAATTGGGGATGGAAGGCTTAAATCAGAGGCAGGTAAGATTGCGTCTTTATTGAGATATCTGAATGATAGCGCAATCTCCAGAAAAGAAACCTTTATGCTTAAAATTAACCTTGATAGTGATACCTTCTTATGGGAAGGGCCTGATGGTAAAAGGTCAGAAAGGTTCGATAGTCTTTTAGATATCTTTACAACCTCAACAGGAAGTGTCTCAAGGGGTGAGGTAATACTCTCTTTTAGTCCCCTCGGCATTCAGGAGAATCTCGGAATTCACCTCGGGGATAAAGATAAGGAAATGACGGTTACACTTAATCCGATGAGTGGAAGGACGAAAGTAATCCAAAATGCAAAATGAAAAATGCAAAATTAAGGAATTCCAGAATTTTAAATCTTAAATTTTCAATTTTAAATTCCCGCCTCAAGGAGGCGGGTGGCTTTACCCTCCTCGAGGTTATGATTGCACTCAGTATTGCTGGGGGTCTGCTTGTTACCCTCATATATACATTGAATTATAATCTCGGTATTGCTGAAAGACACGAGACTATTACTGTTGCATCTATACTTGCAAGAGATAAAATTTCTGAGATGGATAAAAGGCCTGTTGATTCGAAGGGAGAATTCTCTGAACCTTATTCTGATTACCAATATGAGACCACAGTCAAAGAATCCGTATATCCTGGTATATCAGAAATATCAGTTGTCATTAGAAAAGGAAAAGAAGAGATTAAACTTACGGAGCTAATTCAATATTGAAAATGAGAAATTCGAAAATTTTAAATCTTAAATTTTCAATTTTAAATTCCCGCCTGCCTCAGGCAGGCGGGTTCACCCTCATCGAGTTATTGCTTGCATTTACAATATTATCTGTAATACTTGCAACACTATACAGCACGTTTTTTCTTTCGCATAAGGCACTGGATGGGATTGACAGGTCATTATTGAAACTTCAGGAATGTCGTGCAGCCCTTGATGTTATGAGAAGAGAGGTAGATTCTGTTCACTCCCGGTTTAAGGTTGACGACAGAGATATATATGGGAGGCAGACATCAAGATTTGTTTTTACCACCTTTTCGTCTTTAAGACCAGGTCTTTCCATGATATCTTATTCTGTTGAAGAAAAAGATGGAAAGTTAGTACTCATTAAAGAAATAAATTCTGCCTACATGTCTGATAACAGGGCTGAGAGTGTAGAGGTAATAGAAGATGTTGAGGCTTTTATGGTAGAGGTTAAATATAATGATAAATGGGTTAAAACATGGGATACTTCTATAACCCATAGTATTCCTCAAGAGGTCAGGATTACTTTAACAACAAGGCTAAAAAATAAGACAATTTCATTATTTGAAACTATCAGGCCAAAGATTGGAAGGACAATATAAGTTGTTTAAACTGGTCACTGGTCACTGGTCACTGGTCACTAACAAGAAGGGGATGGCCTTGGTATTGGTGCTTATGGTGCTTGTCATTATTACTGCCATGATTGTAGAGTTTTCGTATGGTGTTTATATAGGTACAGGTGCACTTTATAACTGGCAGAGTTCTCAAAGACTTTCACTGCTGGCAAGATCTGGAATTCAAGTATCTCTCAAGACTATCTCTGATATGAAGGCTTCGTATCCTTACACATACCCAGGTGTTATAGAGATGCCTGTCGTAGTGACACATGGCCATACGCCCCTGCAGGAAGATTCTGATGGAATAATTCATGTAAGGATAGAGGATGAGAATTCAAAATTCAATATCAATTCTATTGTATACCCTAACGGTACATTAAATGAAAATGCGTTTAATTCTTTTAAGAGGCTTCTGTCATATTTTTCTGTGGATCCTGAGGTTGCCGATAGGATTACGGACTGGATAGATCCAGACAGTGAACCACGCCTCAGTGATTCGGAGAATAATGCCAAGAATGCACCACTTGATAGCCTCGACGAACTGCTTTTAATAAAGGGTGTGGATAGGTCTACCTATGATAAGATCTCACCCTATCTGACCGTGTATGGTAATGGACTTATAAATATTAACAGTGCAGCGATTCCTGTTCTTATGTGTCTTTCTGATACTATTACAGAGGAGCTTGCAGAGGGGATAATTCGTTACAGAGATATTATACCTTTTGAGGATACAAGCAGGATTGTAAAGGTTGCTGGTCTTGAGACCACAGGGCAATCCCTTATTGGACGGATAACTGTTAAGGGTACATATTTTCGTATTATATCGTCTGCAACAACCAAGGGTGTAAAGAGGATTGTAGATAGCGTCCTTGAAATATCAGGTGGCACTCCAACCGTTAAATACTGGAAGGAGATATAGTGATGGGGAAGATAGCTTTCTTTGACATGAAAGGAGAAGAAAGTTCTCTCTATATATTTGAAAAGAAGGCAGGCGACTATGAATTGAAACTTACAACTATCTTCCCAGTCAGCAGGGGGTACACCCCTGATATAAAGGATTTGCCTGAAGGCATAGAGGAGTCATATCTGAGTTTGCCGTTAAGTTATCTAAATTTCAGGATTGTTGAGCTTCCATTTTCTGACAGAAGAAGGATAAGAGAGGTCCTTCCATTTGAGCTTGATAATCTAATCCTGAACGGTTCTGATAGCGTGGTTTTTGATAATATTACATTAGGGGATATTAATGGAAGATATAAGGTCCTTGCTGTATATATCGAGAAAAATATCCTCAGTGAGATCCTCGAGAGGTTCAAGGCATTCAATATAGACCCAAAGGTTATAACATCTATAGAGCTTAAACCCCTTGCCGATAACTTCGATATAGAGCATCTTCTTAATCCAGTAGAACTGGATAGTAAAAAACGAATAGATATAGCTATAAGTGAGGTAAGGGGTCATATTATCAACCTGAGGAGAGATGAATTTTCCTACAAAAGAGATACCGAAAAAATAAAGAAGTTACTCAGATTGACTGCAATACTTGCTGTTTTGTTGATATTGGTGTTTGCCTCTGATCTGACTTTAAGAATTTTTTCAATAAAGAGAGCGTCATCTAATATTAGAGAGGAGATTAGGAAGACATATTCAAGTATGTTTCCACATGAAAGGTCTACAGGGGTGTATGGTCCTGCACCCTTACTGTATCAGCTCAAATCATATATCAAGGAATTGAAGGCTAATGAAGGGTCTCTAACAGGTGTCTCTCCACTGCAGCTTTTGCTTGACCTTTCTCGTGTCAGCAGACCCGGTATAGCTTTTACTGAGATAACGATAGATAGAGAACGGGTTATACTGAGAGGTGAGGCTCCATCTCTAAGTGATGTCCAGCAGATAAAAGGCAGACTCGCAGAGTTCCTGTCTGATGTCAATATTTCTAACACAAAATCCTCTTCGCAGGGACGGACAGTGTTTACTATTACAGCAAAGGAGGAAAGGGCTTAGCCCTGATTATTCATAAAAACCATGTTTGAAGGGCAGGAGATAGTATTAGAGAAAATTTATGAATTGAGTGGCTTAGAAAATGCAAAATGAAAAATTCAAAATGAAAAATTTGCTGCTGATAGGTGGAATCGGGGTGCTTATTGTGCTCGGCATTTTATCGGTTAATGCCCTTTCATCTGCAAAAACTGAACTCGCAAATTTAAGGGTTCAACAGAAAGAGATGTCTTTACTTAAAGAGGAATTTGCGTTGCTCAAAAACAGGGTGGACTCTCTAAAAGACAGAAGGTCTCTTACCAAGGTAGGAGGTATTGTTCAGGCAGTTGATGAGGTTTTTGCAACTTCAGGCTTAAAAGATAAGATTAAATCTGTGAAGCCTGTTGGCAGGAGAGAGATAAAGGATGCCCTGGAGGAAGAGGCTGAGGTTCAGATAGAAAAGGTAAACATGAATGAGATGATAAACATCTTTTATAAGATTGAAAATGCACCTATGATTCTGTCTATAAAAAAGGCAGCAATCAAGACATCATTTGAGAACCCGGAGTTACTGAATATCACAATGACCCTCTCACTCGTTAAAATTCAAGATTCAAAGTGAAAGATTTAAAATTAAAGATCTTCATTATTTC
>JACRGU010000097.1 GCA_016212245.1 Nitrospirota bacterium | reverse complement strand
GAGAACCTTTATCTTTGAGTCCTTCGAATAACAGACGATAGAGAGCTCAAGAAACTTTGAGGCACCCGGGACATTTGTAATAATATGGGTAACAAATCCTCCTGTGCACGACTCGGCAATACTCAGCCTGGATCCATCTCTTTTAAGGAGTTCAGAAATCCTGTTTACGAGTTCTAATAGATGAGCTTCCATATCTGTAGGATTAAATTTGTATATAAGGCTGCCATAATATCATCTGCCATTATACCCTTCCCACCGCTTAAAATGAGACCTATCTTTCTTATTGGGAATGGTTTTAGTATATCGAAAAATCTGAATAAAAAAAAGGCAGCAATAATATAGCCATAAGTCTGTGGAAGATAAAATACAGAAATCAGGAATCCTATAAATTCATCAATGACTATATACCTGCTGTCCTTATCATTTAAAAGCCTTTCAGCATGGTGGGAAGATATAATGCCAATGGGTGTGATAAGAAGTAGTAGAGCGATGTGAATAAAAGGGGATGGCTTTAAGAGAACAAATAAAGCAAATGCAACTAAAGAGCCAAAGGTTCCCGGTGCTAAAGGGAGATAACCGATAAAACCCAATGTTGCAATGTTTTTAAGGACATTTTCGGAGAAGGCTTTAGCCTCCAGTTGCTTACCCCTCAATTATTCTGAATGTATAGCTTATCTTTGCAGTGCCTTCGAGTGTGGCCTTTACAGAGCAGTATCTATTCATTGATAGTTCTACTGCCCTTTTTACCGCATCTTCTGATATGTTTATGCCCTTTACAACAAACTCTATGTCTATATCGGTAAATTTTTTGGGATAATTCTCTGCCTTCTGCCCTTTGACATTTATCTCAAGCCCCGTCACATCCTGTTTCTTCTTTTTGAGAATTGATATGACATCCATTCCCGAGCACCCACCAACACCTACAAGCAGCAGTTCCATTGGCCTCAAGCCAGTATTATGTCCACCAACCTCAGGGTCACCATCCATAACTATTGCATGACCTGAAGATGCCTCTCCAATGAACTGAAGCCCCTGCACATATATTACCTTTGCCTGTGACATAAAAACCTCCTTTCTCAAACCTCCCTCTCCCTTGATGGGAGAGGGTTAGGGTGAGGGTGAAATATTAACCAAAAGGTTACCCCTCCCCTTCATCCCCTCCCACAAGGGGAGGGGAGTTGTAGGATTTTACAGCCTTCCCTATTACTCGATGTTACTAAGACTATGGATACTTGAGCTGGAGACGCTGTATTGCAATGGACTTTCCTGTCTTCTCATCAATTTCAATAACAACAGCAGAGAAGATACCTTCACCTTTGGCTGTCTCGAATCGTATAGGTATGTTTGTCAAAAATCGCTGTATAACCTGTTCTTTCTCTATGCCGATAACAGACATGGAAGGACCTGTCATCCCGACGTCAGTTATATATGCTGTTCCACCTGGCAGGATTTTCTCATCTGCTGTCTGGACATGGGTATGGGTTCCAATTACGGCACTTACCTTACCGTCAACAAACCACGAAAACGCTATTTTCTCTGATGTTGCCTCTGCATGAAAATCTACAATAATTATATTTGTGATATTGCTGAGCCTTTCGATCTCTTCTTTACCTGTCCTGAAAGGACAATCCATATTTGACATATAAACCCTTCCTGAGATATTAATTATAGCTACCTTTTCACCTTGCGGAAGGGTATAAAGTATACTTCCATAACCAGGTACTCCCGGTGGATAGTTTATTGGTCTAAGTACTCTGTTTTCCTTTGAGATCTGGGGAATAAACTCTTTTTTGTCCCATACATGGTTTCCTGTTGTAATTATATGGACGCCACAGTTTAATATCTCTGTTAAAGTTTTCTCGGTTACACCAAAACCACCTGCAAGGTTCTCACCGTTTGCGATAATAAGGTCAGTCTTATACTTATCTGTCAGGCTTGGCAGCAGAGATTTAACTGCCGACCTGCCGACCTTACCCACTATGTCACCTATAAAGAGTAACTTCATAGTGACAAGTTTAAAAGTTGACACGGTTTCTCGGGTTTCTTGAGTTTCTTGTGTTTTAATAACTCAATAAACTGTGTAAACTCAATAAACTCAATGAACTTTGTTACCCGTAACTTGTTGCTATTTTGCATATTCCACATATCTCGATTCTCTTATAACAGTAACTTTTATCTGGCCAGGATATGTCATCTCAGACTCTATTTTTTTTGCAAGCTCTCTCGATATCATAGAGGACATTTCGTCACTCACATCCTCAGGCTTTACTATTATCCTTAATTCTCTCCCTGCCTGGATTGCATAACACTTGTCAATACCCTTGTATGAGAGAGCCATCTGCTCTAATTTCTCAAGGCGTTTGAGATAACTCTCTATGCTTTCCTTTCTGACCCCTGGTCTTGCAGCCGACAGGGCATCTGCAGCAGCCACAAGGGCAGCCTCAACAGTTGCAGGGTCTCCTTCTCCATGATGAACCATAATTGTATTAATTACCTTTTGATTCTCCCCGTACTTCTTTGCTATGTTTGCACCAATTTCCTGATGCGACCCTTCTACTTCGTGGTCCACAGCCTTTCCGATATCATGGAGAAGTCCTGCCCTCTTTGCGAGTTTAACATCGACTCCAAGTTCAACGGCCATTATGCCTGAGAGGTATGCCACTTCCCTTGAATGTTGAAGGACATTCTGGCCATATGATGTCCTGTATTTTAGCCTTCCGAGAAGTTTTATCAGCTCCGGGTGTATGCCAGAAAGCCCAAAGTCGAAAACAGCCTTTTCCCCTTCCTCACGTATATTCGTCTCTACTTCTTTTTTAACTTTTTCTACGATCTCTTCGATCCTTGTAGGGTGTATCCTCCCGTCTGTTATGAGTCGTTCAAGTGAAAGTCTTGCAATCTCACGCCTGACAGGGTCAAAGGCAGAAAGTATTACCATCTCTGGAGTATCGTCCACAATGAGGTCAACACCTGTTGCAGCCTCAAGTGCCCTTATATTTCTACCTTCTCTACCGATTATTCTTCCTTTCATCTCATCATTAGGGAGGTTTACTGCAGTTACAGTTGCATCTGTAACATAGTCGCTTGAGTATCTCTGTATAGCAAGGCCTATTATCTCCTTTGACTTTTTCTCTGCGGTCTCTTTTGCTTCCTCTTCTATTTTTTTGGCAAGTTTTGCAGCCTCGAACCTTGATTCCTCTTCTATCCTCTTCATAAACTCCTGTCTTGCCTCTTCCAAGCTTAATCTCGATATCTTCTCAAGCAATTGTGTCTGGTCTTTTATCAATTGGTTGTAATGGGTTTCCTTCTCCTGAATAATACGTTCCTTCAAATTATAATCCTTCTCCCTTTTGTTTAACTCATATTCCCTTTTCTCGATCTGGTCAAGCTTTTTCTCGATGATCTCCTCTTTTTGTCTTAACCTTCTTTCAAACTGGTTCTGTTCAGAGCGCCTCTCCCTTATCTCCTTCTCAGCATCTAATTTGGCTTGATAAACAATGTCTTTAGCCTCTATGGATGCCTCTCTTTTTATAGTTTCTGCCTCCTTACGGGCCTCTTCTTTTATCTTTGTTCTTTCCTTTTCCATCGCCTCCCGTTGACTCTTAAGGGTTGTCCTGTATATCAGGCTCAGAACCAGTCCAATAATCAAGCTAGCAAAGAGGGCTATTAGTAGATACTCTGTATTAATCATTTATATCTATCCTCCTTTTTAATAGTCGTTTTTATCAGTTGTGAAATTTTACGGCTGGGCTATGATGTAAGTGCTGTTACTCTTTTTCTAACGGGGTAAATAAGGCTTTTGGAGGTGAAAAGATTTTTAACCTGAAAATAATTTTCCTGAAGCTATCTATCGTATAGCTGAGCGTAGGGGAAATCTTGTCCCCTTTGCGAAAATCCCCTTTAAATGAATCCCAGAAAAGTCGAAGACTTTTTGAGGTTCGCTCTGAGTTCCCTTTATAATTTATAATTCTCCCCAAAAGCATAAACATCATAAATACCAGCCTCTTAAACCCGCCCTGCCGTGTAAGGAGAGAATTAGATCCGCCTATAAAATAGGTGGGTGCCCTGAAGGAGGCTTCAGGCTTCCCCGCACTTTCAAAAAAGTGCAGGGCATGCACACCGACTCCTTACGCAGGCTCCCAAAAGATCTAATTTGCCGGATCAACTTTTTCACCTATCACAAACAGGGCAGGTCCTCCTTCCCTTTCATCTGTCTTGTTATATTTATACCAGAAATAACATATTTGAGCAAGGGAAAAATTTTCCGGGGATTGAGACTTTTTACCTTGTAATTGAAAGAAGATTTTTAATAAACTATGTAAACTATTATGGACGCTTTAATTTTAGCCGGTGGAGAGAATAAGAGACTTTCAGTATTAAAAGGATTTATTGAGATAAAGGGGAAGAGGATTATAGAATCCAACATTGAACTCCTCAGCAGTATCTTTGACAGGGTTATTATTAGTACTAATAACCCTGAAATCTATTTCTATCTCGGTGTCCCTATGGTCGGTGATATATTGAAATACAGAGGGCCTATGACAGGGATACTCTCAGTCTTAATAAGTCTGGAGGTCCCTGAGATTTTTGTAACAGCATGTGATATGCCTTTTATAAAACCAGAACTAATAAGATATATCATTGATAAATACAGCACCCCCTCCCTCACCCTCCCCCCTCGAGGGGGAGGGCAGGGGTGGGAGAAGTGGGATGCTGTAATACCCATCTTTGATAAAAAACCTCAACCCCTCCTTGGCATTTATTCAAGAAGAATTGCTGGAAGTATGGAGGAAAGCATAAAACAGGGGGAAAAGAGTTTAAAGAGATTTCTGCAGGGGATGGATGTGCTTTATATAGACGAGGAAGAGGTGAGGATTATAGACCCGGAGGGAAGGTCCTTTATTAATATAAATACAATGGAAGACTATGAAAAGATAGTGAATAGTGAATAGTGAACAGTGAATAGAAAAAGGCAAAAGTGTTTTTACTAAATACTATTCACTAACGACTGTTCACTAAAAATAGGAGGTAAGATATGTTTGGTTTAGGAATACAGGAACTAATTATCATCCTGATAATAGTTCTTGTTCTATTTGGTGCAGGCAGGCTACCAGAGATAGGCAGGGGGATAGGTCAGGCTATAAAAAACTTCAAGAAGGCTACATCCGAACCTGACGAAATAGATGTAACACCAAAGAAAAGCTCACCTCAGGAAAAGAAAAAAGAAGAGATAGAGAAAAAAGAAGGTGAATAGAGGAGCCTTTGCAGAAATAAATCTGTCTGCAATAGCGCATAATCTTAAGACTGTCAGGAGGATTGCCAAAAACCGACCGGTAATTGCTGTGGTCAAGGCAGATGCATACGGTCACGGCGCAGTAGAAGTCTCAAAAAGGCTGGTTAAAGAGGATGTATCTTACCTTGCAGTCGCATATACAGGTGAAGCTGTAGAACTCAGAGAAGCAGGTATCAGTGTCCCGATAATCGTATTGTTTGACAAGGGAGATATAAAGGATTTTTTTGATTTCAAACTTATACCGGTTGTCTATAATATGGATGCTGCATTAGCCCTGTCAGGTGTAGCAAGAGAAAAGGGGATTATAATACAGATTCATGTGAAGGTGGATACAGGAATGGGAAGACTGGGATTAAACGGCAATCATATCATCAACGATTTGATCAAAATCGTAGAGATGGATAGTATAGAACTGTCAGGCCTTATGAGCCATTTTTCAGATGCAGACCTTTCAGACAGGTCATATGCAGTTCTACAGCTTGACAGGTTTAATAAAATAAGAGAAACAGTCTCTAAAAGATTAAACAGAAAAATCTTCTCACACATGGCGAACAGTGCTGCCGTCCTCACTTTTGAAGATGCCTACCTTGATGCAGTGAGACCAGGGCTCATGCTTTATGGGTATTCTCCACTCCGAACTCCGAACTCCGAACTTATAAATCTGATGCCGGCAATGAAGATCAGGACCAGGATTCTTTGTATAAGAAACCTGCCGCCTGGTTCTCCGATAAGCTACGGAAGGACATTTATCACAAAGAGGCAGAGCAGGATAGGAGTGCTCCCCTTGGGATATGCTGACGGGTATAGCAGGCTTTTTTCGAATAATGCAGAGGTGCTTGTAAAAGGAAGACGGGTACCTGTTGTAGGGAGGGTATGTATGGACCTGACAATGATTGACCTCACAGATGTCAAAGACGTCAGGGAAGATGATGAGGTAGTTATCCTCGGACAACAGGGAGAAGAGTCAATAACAGCCCAGGAACTTGCACATAGGGCAAATACAATACCATATGAAATCCTGACATCTCTCGGCAGTAGATCAAAAAAGGAAAAGGAATACGTGTGATGTTGAGGGTAATTGAACTGTTAGGTCGCTATATTATGTCTTTTGCAGAGGAACTTGGCAGAATATTATTTCTCCTGTATTCAACCCTGAAACAGATGGTATTACTGCCATTCGAGATAAGGAATACCTTCAAACAGATGCTTGAGGTAGGAATAAGGTCTTTACCGGTTGTTCTTATAACCGCAATTTTTACAGGCATGGTTTTTGCCCTCCAGACCTTCACAGGCTTCAAAAGGTTTGGTGCAGAAGCACTTGTGGGCACTGTTGTCGCCCTTTCCATGACAAGGGAACTCGGCCCTGTCCTTACAGGCCTTATAGTTGCGGGCAGGGCAGGTGCTGCAATGGCAGCAGAATTGGGCACGATGAGGGTAACAGAACAGATAGATGCACTCGAAACATTGGCCACAAATCCAATAAAATATCTCATTGTACCGAGATTTGTCGCAGGGATTTTTATGCTGCCTGCACTCACTATAGTTGCTGACATAATAGGTATAATAGGTGGATATCTCATAACAGTCGGGCTTTTTGAGGTAAGTTCGACCCTTTACTGGAAGAGGACATGGGATTATTTAGAGGTTAGTGATATATATAATGGCCTGGTAAAATCCGGTTTTTTTGGTGCAAGTATTGCCATTATAAGCTGCTATAAAGGCTTTTACACAAGCGGAGGGGCTGAAGGTGTTGGAAAGGCAACAACAGGTGCAGTGGTTCTATCATCCATGACCATACTTGTATCTGACTACTTTTTATCTGCGTGGCTATTTAAATGATAGAGATCATAAACCTCCACAAGTCTTTTGGCAAAAAACATGTACTCAGAGGTGTTAACCTTAAGGTTGAAAGGGGCGAGAGCATGGTTGTTATTGGTGGGAGTGGTTCTGGTAAGAGTGTTCTTATAAAACATATTATTGGCATATTAAAACCTGATGAGGGTAAGGTGCTCATAGATGGTATTGATATAGCAACACTAAAGGAGAATGAACTCTATGAAGTAAGGAAAAAATTTGGTATGCTTTTCCAGATGTCTGCACTATTTGATTCTCTAAGTGTATGGGAAAATGTGGGTTTTGCACTCATGAGGCATAAAAAAATGAATGAGAAAGAGGTAAGGCCTCTCGCAATAGAAAAATTAAAGTTGGTGGGTCTTGTGGGAGTTGAAGATTTAATGCCATCAGAACTCTCTGGCGGTATGAAGAAGAGAGTAGGGCTTGCGAGGGCTATAGCGCATGAGCCCGAGATACTCCTGTATGATGAACCCACAACCGGCATTGACCCTATACTGGCAGATGCGATAAATGAACTTATCATAGAGATGAAACAGCATCTGTCAGTCACGTCCATTGCCATAACGCATGATATGAACAGTGCATATAAAATTGCTGACAGGATCGCCATGCTTTATGAAGGAAGTATAATCGAGACAGGAACCCCAGATGAGATTAAAAATACACAAAACCCTGTGGTGAAACAGTTTATAACAGGGAGTGCATCAGGTCCAATAAAGATAGAAGGAGTGCATTATGAAAGGACTCTCAACAGAACTTAAGGTCGGATTCTTTGCAATCATAGTTATCGGAATACTGGCCTTCATGACATTCAGGGTTGGTGGTCTTGAATGGATTAAAAAAGAAGGGTATATAGTTTATGTTTACTTTAAGAACATCGCTGGCCTTGACGAAAAGACAAAGGTCAAGATTGCAGGGGTAGACGCCGGGGTTATAAAAAAGATAGAACTTAAAGATGGAAGGGCCAGGCTAACCATCAGGATTAACAGGGGCATCCAGCTCTTTAGCGATGCGAGTGCTTCAATCAAGGCGACAGGGCTTTTAGGAGACAAATACCTTGAAATAAAAACTGGTTCTGCACAGCCAGCTCTTAAAAATGGTGATACCATAGAAAATGTTATCGAAATAGTAGACCTCGATGACATGGTCCGTAACCTTTCTAATGTATCAGCAAATATAAATACCCTCGCAACCTCTCTTAATGAAGCCCTTGGTACAGAGGAGGCAAAGCGCTCTTTGAAGGAGACGGTTCTAAATTTAAGGGATATTACTGCAAATCTTAACCAGACGATAGCTGTAAACGACAAAAAAATGAGAATGGTCCTCGACAATATTAACAACATTACAGCCTCTATAAATGAGCTTGTAGATAGAAACAAGGAACCTTTTACTACAACCCTTGGAAACTTAAAAGAATTTTCTGGTACACTAAGGTCAGATGGGCCTGATCTAATCGCAAATCTTAACAAGGCTACCAGAGAGCTAAAGGCGATGGTTGAGGAAACTAGACCATCAATAAAGAGCGCTGTTGAATCAATAGATGATATTGCGAAACAGATTAATAAGGGTGAGGGCACAATAGGGATGCTTGTGAAGGATAAAAGATTATATGAAGCTATAAGCAAGGCGGCCGAAGGGGTGGATAAACCACTATCAGCAGTTGAGCGTCTCAGGACATTTTTAACATTCCAGGCAGAGTATCTCACAAAACCAAAAGATGGCAAGGGTTATTTTTATGTTACACTCCAGCCAAGACCTGATAAATATTATATCCTCGGCGTTGTAGGAGACCCTGTAGGGAGGGGTACCACCACTGAAACCATAACCACCCTTGGTGGAACCACTAAAGAAACAAAGATAGAGAAGGAGATAGAGTTTACTGCCCAGTTTGCAAAGAGGTTTGGTGATACTGCATTAAGGATAGGTCTTACAGAAAGCACATTTGGTACTGGAGCTGACTATTTCTTCCATAATGATAAAGGTAAGATAACCGCTGATGTCTGGGATTTTTCTAATGATGAGGAAGGTTCTAAAAACCCTCATGTTAAAGTTGGCGTAGACTATTTTCTTTTCAAGAATTTATTTTTATCAGCCGGTGCTGACAATATCTTAAACAAGAAATGGCGTGGTGGTTATGCAGGTGTAGGACTAAGGTTTGAAGATGAAGACCTTAAATATCTTTTTGGGACAGTCCCGAGGATACCAACAAGATAAGGAAAGGGGGTGAATAATATGAGGATACCTTTGATGAGACATATCTCATGGTATCTGGTGATTACGATGTTTATAATCAGTATAGCACCGAGGGTTGATGCCGGACTATCGCCATCTGAGATTATTTCATTGCAGCAGCTTGACAGAGAAGCAGACCTTGAAAAGATACAGAAGGTCTTAGAGATGAAGATGGTCAGGGAAAGACTCGAGGCCTTTGGCTTTACTAAGGAAGAGATAAAACAGAAGTTTGACCAGCTCAGCGACCAACAGATTCATCAGCTCGCACTCCAGCTCGATGACATCAGGGTAGGTAAGGGCGATGCGCTGGGTGTTATTGTCATACTTCTCTTTATTGCTATACTGGTAGTTTTACTGCTTCAGGCAACAGGTAAAAGGGTTGTTATAACAGGATAAGTAGGAAGTGGGAGATAGGAAGTGGGAGATAGGAAGTGGGAGATAGGAAGTGGGAAGTTAAGATTTTACTTCTTACTTCTTACTTTTTACTTCTCACTTTCCTGTGCCATCATCAATGGTGTTCCAGAGTCCAAACAGACTCACATCATAGAAAATG
>JACRGU010000096.1 GCA_016212245.1 Nitrospirota bacterium | reverse complement strand
TGGAAATCCTCACTGACAAGTTCTATACCTACAAGTTCATTTACCTCATCGAGGCCGGTCTGGCCTGAAACAACAAATGTCCTTTCATCAACAATCTCTATCTCCTTCTCGGCCTCCATGGCCTCAAATTCATCCTGTAAACCGCCAACTATTTCTTCTAATATGTCCTCGAGTGTTATAAGTCCAGCAGTGCCGCCATACTCATCCATAATTATTGCAATATGGAATTTATTCTTCTGCATCTCATCTAAGAGTTCTGTTACCATTTTATTTTCCGGTATATAAAAGGCATCCCGCATGAGTCTTGTTACGGGCATGTCATGCTGTATTTCTTCTTCAGCCATTTTCATTAATATATCTTTTACATAGAAGATACCGATAACATTGTCCACGTTCTCTTTAATTACAGGATAACGAGAGAACCCCTTTTCAGACACAAGCTTCAGGGCATCTGTTATTGTGGAGTCTTCTGTAATTGCAACTATTTCGGTCCTCGGGACCATGGCCTCTGAAACCATCTTGTCACCAAACTCAAAGACCTTATGCAGCATCTCCTTTTCTTCTTCCTCGAGAGTGCCCTCCTCCTCCCCTATCTTTATCATGGTTTTTATCTCCTCTTCTGTGACAAAGGGAGACTGAGGTTTTCCTTTTCCACCAAATAGTTTAATAATAAAATTCGAGGAGACAGTAAAAATCCAGACTGCGGGGGATATTAATTTAATATAAAGATCAGTCGGTTTTACTAGGGTTAAAGAAACTTTTTCTGAATGGGTAACAGCAAATGTCTTTGGTGCCAGCTCACCGAACACTACGGTAAGGAATGTCATAACTACAGTTGCGATTATTATACCATCTTCCCCGAAGAATCTCAGGGCAAGGGCGGTGCCAATTGATGTGGAGAGGACTGTGAATAGGTTGCCAGAAAGGATCACGGCACTGAACAGGCGATCAGGTCTGTCAAGAATTTTCTGTACTGTCTTCGCCTTGCTGTCACCTTTTTCGACGAGATTTCTTATCCGAACCTTATTTACAGCAATGAAGGATGCCTCAGCACCTGAAAGAATCGCAATGATAACAAGGCAGATGACAATAATTATCAGTGAACTACCTGGTTCCATTTTAATAGATGTACTTATAGATTTACTGTAAGTATGTTTCGCACCACTTCTGGATAGGTTGCAGTAAGTCGCAGCTCATCATCAGTAAGGGGCTTCTGTGTGTGCAGATTTGCATACTGTACAAGTTCGAGAATCTTTCTTGCCTCGCTGTCATCATGGAAGTGGATACCGAGTTTGTCATAAACGTGTCTGAACCCCTTGATCCCTCCATACTCACCTGTTGTTATTATCCTTCCTGTTTCGAGAAGTTCAGGCTCTCCCCTTCCTACGTCTTCAGGGTCATAAAGTTCGTAATTGCGTCTGTTTTTTAATGCCCCATCTGCATGTATCCCTGATTCATGGGCAAATGCATTTGCACCTACCCCGGGCTGGTTTATCGGTATAGGGATATTAAACGCATAGGATGCATATCTTGCAATCTTCCATGCCCTTTTGAGATCCACATGTTCGTCAAGGGGGGTTTTCTCACTAAAGCCATGAGAAAATTTAAGTGCTAAGATTGTAGATACAAGGTCACAGTTGCCACAGCGCTCTCCGTAACCATTGACAGTTGTATTTATGTAAGAATCAACTCCGCTCTCGATTGCCCCCTGTGCACCAGCAAGAGAGACAGCCTCAGCCATACCGAGATCATTGTGACAGTGCATTTCTATAGTAAATTTTGTCGCAAGGGCAATAGCCTTTATCCTTTCATAAATGGTTATCGGGTCATCCGCACCGAGGGTATCACAGTATCTGAAACGATCTGCCCCTACCTCTTTACCTGCAATGATAAACTCTATCAGTCTATCAAGCTCTGTTCTCGATGCGTCTTCTGCATTAATACCAATAGTCTCAGCACCGAGTTCTTTTGCTGTTTTTACAGCCTCGACAAGGGATTTCACAATATCCTTAAAGGTTTTTCTTCCCTGAAATTTTCCCTGTATCATTATCTCTGATGTAGACATCGAGATGTTTATATGTTTGAGTTCAGGACAGTTTTTAAACGCCAGCCTTACATCCTCAGGAATTGCCCTGCACCAGCCTTCGAGATGGATTCTTTTTATCACACCGAGTTTTGCAAGTTCAAGATTTGCGTTTATATAATTAACCTCATGTTTGAGTGTCGGAAAGCCAACCTCGCTCTGATAAACACCCATCTCGTCAAGATAGATGTTTAACATCGTCTTTGAGAGCTTCGGGAGGAGTATCCGTGATGTCTGAACACCATCCCTGTTTGTCACATCGATCAGATATACTTTACCCTTCATACAACCTCTTCAAAATCCAGATGTTCTAAACTGGTTTGTCCTGAACTTATTTCAGGATTGAGCATTTGGTATTATTCAGGATTTAATATTTCGAATTTAGAATTCTCTAATTATTCTTAATATAAACATATTTAAACATAAAACGATTTAATATTACAATACTGAAAAATAGAGACAGGAAAGGCTGGACAATAAGATAAAAAATACTGGAAAAGAAAAAAACTCTCTGTTACAATTAAAGCCGATTTTTTCAGTTCATTGTTCTTTAAATGTATAGGGAATTATAAACTACAGAGGTCACATACATTAGTCATTAAGTCATTAGTCATCAGTCATTAGTAAAAAAACAATGACCAGTGACAAATGACTAATTAATATTTTCTCTGTGTTCTCTGTGGTTAATTAAGTTTTTGTTCTGGAGGGTTAGAGATGGATTTTAACGGACAGGTTGCGATAGTTACAGGTGGGGCACGTGGCATCGGTAAGGCAATTGCTGAGGGGTTTGCAAAGAAAGGTGTCAATTTAGCTATTGCAGACGTGAACATTGAGGCAGCGAAGGAGACTGCAGCAGAGCTCACACAGCATGGAGTTAAAACTATCGCATTAAAACTTGATGTATCAAATTCCGGGGAGGTAAAAAAGGCATTTGAAGAAGTCTTAAATGAATTCGGCAGGATAGATATATTGATAAACAATGCTGGCATAACAAGAGATGGTCTTATACTCAGGATGAAGGAAGAAGACTGGGACGCTGTAATAGATATTAACCTCAAAGGGGTTTTCCTCTGTTCCAGAGAGGCTGTAAAGACAATGTCTAAACAACGCTATGGCAGGATAGTAAATATCACATCCGTAGCTGCATTTATGGGCAACCCCGGACAGGCAAATTACAGTGCTTCCAAAGCAGGGATGGTAGGACTTACAAAGACAATAGCAAAGGAATATGCAAGTAGAGGGATAACAGTCAATGCTGTTGCTCCTGGTTTCATAAAAACAGCAATGACAGATGCACTCTCTGAGAATGTTAAGCAGGAAATGATGAATATGATTCCAACAGGAAGGTTCGGCGCTGTAGAAGATGTTGCGAATGCAGTACTCTTTCTTTCCTCACCTGATTCAGGCTATATAACCGGGCAGGTAATACATGTTAATGGCGGGATGTATATGT
>JACRGU010000095.1 GCA_016212245.1 Nitrospirota bacterium | reverse complement strand
GGCATCCTGAACACGCACCTGTTAACCTTACCTTTACGACGCCATCCTCCTGAACATCAATAAGTTGAACATCGCCGCCATCCCTCTGAAGAAAAGGTCTTATCTTGTCCAGAACCTCGGTGACTTTCTCCTTTAACATGTTACCTCCTTTAGCAAAATCAAGAATTTATTATTGAATAATGATATAATTTTTATCACGGTTTTGTCTATGATTTTTATCATAGGTTTAAATAGGTCAGAATCAACATTGTATTTACAGGATTTAATTTTAAAACTTCAGACTTTCTGGTCCCAACAGGGTTGTGTAATCCAGCAACCTTATGATATAGAAGTAGGTGCTGGAACTTTTAACCCTGCCACATTTTTTAGAGTTCTGGGACCAGAGCCCTGGAAGGCTGCTTATGTTGAGCCTTCAAGAAGACCGACAGACGGAAGATACGGAGAAAATCCAAACAGACTCCAGCACTATTACCAGTACCAGGTGATACTTAAACCTTCGCCATTTGAGATTCAAGACCTGTATTTAGAAAGTCTCTCAAACATAAACATTGACCTCTCTAAACATGACATAAGGTTTGTTGAAGACGATTGGGAATCTCCAACTCTGGGGGCATGGGGTCTTGGATGGGAAGTCTGGCTTGACGGGATGGAGATAACCCAGTTTACCTATTTTCAGCAGGTAGGGGGCATTGAACTAAAGCCTGTCTCAGTTGAACTTACTTACGGCATTGAACGTATTGCAATGTACCTTCAAGAGGTAGATGACATCTTCGAACTTAAATGGGCAAAAGGGATCAGTTATGGCGACATCCACCATGAAACCGAGGTAGAATTCTCAAAATACAATTTTGATGAATCAGACATAAATATGCACCTAAGCCTCTTTGAAATGTATGAGAAAGAATGCAAAAGACTGATAACTCGGGGGCTTATTCTGCCTGCCTATGATTTCTGTCTGAAATGCTCTCATACATTCAATATGCTGGATGCCCGGAGGGCATTGAGCGTAACTGAAAGAACAATATACATTACAAAAGTTCGAAATCTCGCAAAACTATGTGCAGAAGGGTATTTAAGGTTGCGAGAATCCATGGGATTCCCTCTTTTAAAACAAGTAGGAAGTAGGAAGTAGGAAATGGGAAATAAAGAAATTCATAACTTCTCACTTTCTACTTCTCACTTCCCATTTTTATTAGAAATAGGTACAGAAGAAATACCTGCAAGTTTCATCCCTCAGGGAATAGAATCACTAAAAAATAGGGTGATAAAGCTCCTTTATGATGCCTCCATAGATTTCGGGAATATTTTTGAATTTGCAACTCCGAGGAGGCTGGCAATATATATTGAGAATGTTTCAGAAAGGCAGAAGGACAGGAAGACAGAGGTCATTGGCCCGCCTGAGAAGATCGCCTTTGATGAAAAAGGCAAACCCACAAAAGCCGCCCTCGGGTTTGCAAAATCTCAGCACATTGATATAAAAAACCTCAAGGTTATCAGGACAGACCGTGGTAAGTATATAGCAGCTGTCATCGAAGAAAAAGGGAAGAAAACTAAAGATATCTTAGCAGACTCTTTACCAAAACTTATAACCTCACTTCAGTTTCCAAAAACAATGAGATGGGATAACAACACCATGCGCTTCGCACGTCCGATACGCTGGATTACTGCCCTTTTCGGTACGGAGATAATCCCATTTGAGCTTGATGGGTTAAAAAGCAGCAATACAACAAAGGGACATCGGTTCATGTCGCGAGAACCCCTGCAGATAAAAGACCCCTCTTCTTATATGGCTCTTCTGTTGAATAATTTTGTTATAGCTGACTTCAAAGAGAGAAGGAAAATAATCTTAGAGCAAATAAAAAAGATAGAATCAGCGACAAACTGCAAGGTCCATGATGATAACGAACTCCTGAACACGGTCACCTTTCTTGTTGAATACCCCACAGTAACTTTAGGGAACTTTGGTGCCGAGTATCTTTCTCTGCCCGGGGAACTTCTGATAACAGCCATGAAGAGCCACCAGAAATATTTCTCTGTAGAGGATAAAAATGGCAATCTATTACCGCATTTTATGCTGGTAAGCAATACAAAACCGGAAAACAATGACATTGTAAGAAAAGGGGCAGAAAGGGTTCTCAGGGCAAGACTTGAAGATGCACGATTTTATTATAATAAGGACCAAAAAAAGCCCCTGTGGGATTATATTGAAAAATTAAAAGATGTAACATTTCAGGAAAAACTTGGAAGCCTTTATGAAAAGGCAGAACGGATTGCCTTCCTCTGCTCTTTTCTTGCTGACGCCCTTAATCTGCCAGCTAAAGAAAAAATCCTCAGGGCATCCATGCTTTCAAAAGCAGACCTGATAACAGGAATCGTAAGGGAATTCCCTGAATTGCAGGGTTATATGGGCATGATTTATGCCCGAAATTCGGGAGAGGATGAAGAGGTAGCTTCAGCCATCTATGAACACTATATGCCAAGATTCTCAGGGGATGCCCTGCCTTCAAATGAAATAAGTGCCATAATCTCACTCGCAGATAAGATGGATAACATCGTATCCTTCTTCTTTATAGGCTTAATACCCACCGGGTCTGAAGACCCTTTTGCACTGAGGCGCCAGGCAATAGGGATAATAAACATACTACAAAACAGAGATTATCCTTTCTCAATAGACCTTTTAATAGACAAGGCACTTCAGGGAGTCGAAAGCTATCCACCGGCGAGAAACCAGATAAGCAATAAGATTCTGGGGTTTTTTGAGCAGAGGCTTGAGGGAATGCTTCTGGACGAAGGCTACAGTCATGATATTATTAATTCGGTGCTTTCAACAGGAAACTGGAATGTAAGAGATATAAAAAACAGGATTAGAACACTTTCGGCAATGAGAGAAAATCCTGAATTCCCCGAACTCCTTACAGCAGCGAAAAGGTTATATAATATTCTCGTCAATATGAAGGCTGGAGAACTAAAAGAAAATCTGTTAACTGAACCAGAAGAAAAAGAATTATACAGCGTACTTCTTGATGTAAGAGAAAGATTAACCGATGCTAACTTTAATGTCCTTTTTGAACTGAAAGACCCTATAAATCTATTTTTTGATAAGGTGCTTGTAATGGATAAAAACCCTGAGATAAAGGAAAACAGGCTCGCCTTACTTTTATACATTAAAAAAATTTTTG
Source organism: Nitrospirota bacterium (assembly GCA_016212245.1). Taxonomy (GTDB): domain Bacteria; phylum Nitrospirota; class Thermodesulfovibrionia; order Thermodesulfovibrionales; family SM23-35; genus JACRGU01. The sequence goes on along the minus strand of JACRGU010000095.1, from coordinate 1,030 downwards.
ATTCGCTCGGTGATTTCTCAAAGATAATCAGCACAAGTGCCTGATAAAATCTATTGCTTCTGAAGATATTATCGTTTTATAATTCTCAGATATGTTTCTGGTTAAGATGCAAGCCGTAGACTCGACTCTACGAGAGGTAATTTAGGATTTAGGAATCAGGAATTCTATGCCAGATAAGAAGATCAAAGATATCCGAACTCTTGAAGAGATAGCAAAAGAGATACGAATCAATATCCTGAAGATGCTGACGACGGCTGGCTCAGGTCATACCGGTGGGTCATTATCCGCTGCAGATGTGGTTGTTGCCATTTATTTCTCAAAAATGAATTTCGACCCTAAAAGCCCTTACTGGAGAGAGAGAGACAGGTTCGTACTCTCAAAAGGACACGCAGCTCCCTTGCTTTATGCAATCCTTGCAAAGGCAGGATATTTTCCCACAGAACTGCTCACCACCCTAAGAAAAATTGATAGCCCGCTACAGGGACACCCCTGTTCTGAAAATCTCCCCGGAGTAGAAATCTCAACAGGCTCTCTGGGTCAAGGGCTTTCAGTGGCAAACGGAATAGCTTTAGGAGTAAGGCTCGACAAAATCCCTGCAAGGGTCTATTGTATTATGGGCGATGGTGAAATCCAGGAGGGACAGATATGGGAAGCCGCGATGACTGCAGCCCATTATAACCTTGATAATCTATGCGCAGTTGTTGACAACAATGGTCTTCAGATTGACGGGCCTGTTGAAGAGATAATGAGAATCGCACCAGTACATGAAAAATGGACTGCCTTTGGCTGGCACGTAATTGAGATTGACGGACATAACATGAAAGAAATACTGCATGCCCTTGATGAGGCGGAAAAAATAAAAAACAAGCCTACGATTATCATCGCACATACAATAAAAGGGAAAGGTGTATCTTTTTTTGAAGGCAAGGTAGAATATCACGGTGTCGCACCAACACGTAAAGAACTTGAAAAGGCACTAAAGGAACTTGGTAATGGGTGATATAAAATCCGAAATCCGAAATCCGAAATC
>JACRGU010000094.1 GCA_016212245.1 Nitrospirota bacterium | reverse complement strand
TTCACAATTTTATCGCTTAAATGCTTTGGCATCTCGTCTAAATACACTCGCCTCTTATCTCTCAATTTTACTTTGGTAACTATTTCTTTTGGTGGTTTTATCTCTCCAGCGAATAATTTTAATCCTAATGTCACATTGTTATCAAAGCTCCAAATTTGTTGATAAGAATCCACCCATCGCTTATCTATCTGATTAAAACCAGAAGTAGGTTTATCTTTTCTAATAGTAACTTTCTTCAAAGATAAATTTTCTATCTTCACAATATCGCCAATGACAATTTTAATTCTCAACTGCGCATCTGCCTTTTTAAACCTCATTATCTCGGCAAAATCTTCTCTTAAACTAAATCGCTCTATGTCAGTCTTTTTTATTCTTGTCGGAATATGAATTGCCTCAACAGAATCAATCTCTTTAGTATCATAGCCCATGATTTTAAACCATCGTTGTGCTTCATTATCCTTTTTCCAATTATTGAATTTATTGCAAATAGCCTTTTCATTCGCAAATCCACCTTTTGCTGTCTGTGAACCGAGTTCAAAGGTTGTCATTACTCATACCTCAATGGCTCTACTGGATTCAGTCTTGCTGCCTGCCATGCAGGATAAATAGTTGCAAGAAGACTGATAATGATTGCTGAGAGAGAGACAGTTATGAAGTCAAAAAGTTTCATCTTTACAGGCAGATGGCTGAGATAGTAAATATCAGGCGGAAGTTTGATAATCTGGTATGTGTTTAAGATATAGCTTAACAGATATCCACCGCTGACTCCGACAATTGTGCCAAAAAGCCCGATGAATAAACCCTGAAGCATGAAGATGGTCATGATGCCTTTGTTTGTTGCACCCATCGCCTTTAAGATAGCTATCTCTCTGCTTTTTTCTATCACATTCATTATCAGTGTACTTACAATATTAAATGATGCAACAAGGATTATGAGGATCAGTATTATGAACATAGCAAACTTCTCTAATTTCAGGGCTGAAAATAGGTTTTTATTCATCTGCATCCAGTCTATTGCATAGAAAGGAAACCCCAGTTTTTTCTGTATCCTCTCCCTGACAATGGGTGCCTTATATATATCATCAAGTCTGAGTTCGATACCTGTTATGTCTTCCTTCATGCCAAAAAAGTCCTGAGCAGCTTCTATACCTGTTAGCACGAGGTTCGAATCATATTCGAACATTCCGACCTCAAATATTGCAGCAACCCTGAACTGTCTGACCTTCGGAAGCATTCCGAAGGGGCCCATCTCTCCAACAGGAGATATGATATTGATTGTGTCCCCTTTAAACACGCCGAGGATATGTGCGAGCTCCCTTCCGATTATGATGCCAGGGATTCCATCTTTTATCGCAAGGTCTTCGAGATTGCCTTCTTTAATATATCTTAATATCTCTGTTGTCTTTATCTCCATTTCAGGACTTATGCCTCTCAGAAAGACGCCATGAGCCCTTTTGCCGAATGATGCCATCACCTGACCATAGACGAATGGGGCAGATGATATGATATTCTCTTCGTCCTTTATTTTTTCGATTACATCTTTATATCCAGACATCGTGCCTTTATGTGTGAGTATGATCACATGTGCCCTCACTCCGAGTATCTTTTTCTGAAGGTCTTCGTGGAATCCGCTCATCACAGAGAGGACGACAAGGAGTGCCATAACGCCAACCGCAACACCCCCTGTGGAAATTAGAGTATTGACTGAGATACCCTTATGTTTTTTTTTGGACTTAAGGTACCTGAGGGCTATGAATAACTGGTAGGGAAGGTTCATTACTATTCCGGCTTCAATTGCGGGAATAGTATAACATCCCTTATTGATTGTGAATTGGTCAGTAGCATCACAAGCCTATCTATCCCGATGCCTTCTCCTGCTGCAGGAGGCATGCCATATTCGAGTGCCCTGATAAAATCCTCGTCCATCCAGTCTGTTTCTTCGTCACCCTCTGCCCTTGCCTCTACCTGTGCGAGGAACCGCTGTCTCTGTTCTATAGGGTTATTGAGTTCGGAGAATGCATTAGCAATCTCCCTCGCCGCTATAAAGAGCTCAAATCTCTCGGCAAGTGCCGGGTTATCAGGCTTACTCTTAGCAAGCGGTGAGAGCTCAACAGGGTGGTCTATTATAAAGGTTGGCTGGATGAGTTCTGGCTCTACTATTTCTTTAAAAATCTCATCAAGGATTTTTCCAAGAGGTGCACCTTCTTTTATTTCTATATTATTTGCCTCTGCCCATGCCTTTGCCCTTTCTCTATCATTAAATATCTCTGGTGGCACCCCTTTCTGCATTAATGCATCAAGCATTGGAATCCTCGGCCAGGGAGGTGTGAGATTTATAATTGCATCTCCGTATGGGATTTTTAATGTCCCGAGGATTGTGTCTGCAACATAGGTGATTAATTCCTCGGTAAATGACATAAGGAAATGATAGTCCCTGTATGCTATATAAAATTCGAGCATTGAAAATTCCGGGTTGTGTTTTGTTGATATACCCTCATTCCTGAAATTTCTATTGAGCTCATATACCTGCTCATAACCACCAACAAGAAGCCTCTTTAGATAAAGCTCTGGAGCAATCCTGAGATATAGGTCTATACCGAGGGCGGTATGGTGGGTCTTAAATGGCTTTGCTACAGCCCCTCCAGGGATTAGTTGCATCATAGGTGTCTCAACTTCAATAAAATCTTTTGACTCGAAGAAGTCTCTAATCGCCTTAATTATTGTACTTCTTTTAGCGAATGTCTGATGCACCTCGGGATTAACTATCAAATCCACATATCGCTGTCTATATCTTATCTCGATATCCTTTAACCCATGCCACTTTTCAGGGAGGGGTCTCAGGGATTTTGTCAGAAGGATAAAATCATTAACCTCAACAGTGAGCTCATTGGTTTTAGTCCTGAATAGTCTGCCTTTCAGGCCGATTATATCTCCTATATCGAGTTTTTTAAGGAGGAGGTGTTTTTCACCGAGTATATCTTTTTTGAAATAGACCTGTATCTTTCCTGTAGCATCCTGGATATGGGCAAAGGCAGCTTTGCCAAAGTCTCTCATGGAAATAATCCTACCTGCGAGAGAACATAAGACAGGATTGGCTTCGAGGGTTTCTCTTTTTACAGTGTCGAATTTATTCAGGAGTTCTGATGCATGGTTTTCTGCATAAAACGAGCTACCGAATGGTTCAATCCCTGACTGCCGTAATTCCTCGAGTTTTTTGATTCGCTGCTCTATTAGTTCATTGATTTCTTCCATTATCACCTCGTAAAAACTTAAGAATTATAATGATTAATTTCGGGTTAAGTCAATTTTTTCCCTCGAGTTGTTATTGGTAGTATATTTTGTTATCATTACTTCTCAAAATATAATGATGCGGTATCTTTGATAAAGGAAATTGCTGAAAGGCTTACAAGATAAATTTACTCCATCTTATCTCCTTCTACCTCCCGGGGTATTGTCTGATAAGGTCAGGGAGGCAGAAGAGATTCTCAAAAACTGCACATTATGTCCGAGAAGCTGCAGTATTGACAGGACCTCAGATGAGAGAGGTTTCTGCCAAACTGGAGATAAGCCATTCGTATCGAGCTGGGGCCCCCATTTTGGTGAGGAGAGGCCACTTGTGGGAAGATTCGGCTCTGGCACCATCTTTTTTGGCAGCTGTAACCTCGGCTGTATCTTCTGTCAGAATTATACAATAAGCCATCTCAGAGAGGGCAGTGAGATATCTTTTGAAAAACTTGCAGAGATTATGCTTGCATTACAGCGTGGAGGATGTCATAACATAAATCTTGTTACGCCAACACATCAGATGCCGATGATACTCAGGGCTATACAGATTGCTTCAGAGAAAGGACTAAATATCCCTATCGTATATAACTGCGGTGGATACGAATCCCTTCATTCTATAGAGCTTCTGGAGGGTGTTGTTGATATATACATGCCTGATTTTAAATACTCAGACCCTGAGATGGCTTTCAGGTACTCAAAGGCCAGAGATTATCCAGGGGCTGCAATGGCTGCAATAAAAGAAATGCACAGACAGGTCGGAGATCTCATAATAGATAGGGGAATTGCCCTGAGAGGACTTCTCGTGAGGCATCTTGTGCTCCCGGAGGGAATTGCAGGCACTGCAGGTGTTGTTAAATTCATTGCTGAGGAGATTTCAAAAAATACCTATATTAATATCATGGATCAATATCATCCATGCCTTAAGGCATTTGACAATCCACCCCTGAACAGAAGGATTACAGAGAGAGAATACAGAGATGCGATAAGAATGGCGATAGATTCTGGGCTTACGAGGATAGACGGGATAACAGTATGACTAAAGCTCTATGATCTCTGCCTCCATTTTATTTAAATCTACCAGTGCAACTGTTGATTTCCTGTAAAGCCAGGTGCCAGCCTCTCCGGGATTAACGATTAGGGTATTTTTAACCTTCCTTATGTCAGGCCTATGGGTATGCCCATAGATAACCAGATCAAAATGTCCGCTGTCAGCAAGTGCATCAATAATATGATGCTCGTGTATCACGATGATTTTTCGATGGTGGAGTGTGAATATATGCGGCTGGTTATGAATATTGCCCTCGGATCTCTGCAAGAGCAGGAGTTTGTCTCCATCATTATTGCCGAATATCCCAACATATTTACAGTTGAGTTCTTTGAAAAGTTTTAATGTAAAAGGGGATGTAAAATCACCAGCATGTATCACGTATTTGACCTTCTTATTGTTAAACAGCTTGATTGCCTTTTTTGTAGGGATTAAATTGTCATGGGTGTCAGCGATTATTCCAATAAGCATACTATTCCTCCTTATATATAGCGCCGAAGGATGTTCTCGATACCGATGCGTATCATCATTATTGCGATTGATGCGAGGAGGAGTGCCATAACCTTTGAGATTGCAGCGATTCCACCTTTTCCAAATAGATTTATAATCCGCTGGGCATTGATAAATGAGATCCAGACGATAAATAAATTCAGCATGAGGGAAATAACTGTCGGAATGATACCGTAATGGTCTACAAGTACCAAGATGGTGGTGAGCACTGCAGGTCCTACAATTAAAGGGACACCGATAGGTACTACACCCGTCTTGCCGACAGGTTTTCTGCGTTCCTCGCCGTGTTTTATAAGGTCGAGGATTGCAATGATGAGGAGGACGAGTCCCCCTGCAATCTTAAAATCATCCGTCGTAATCCCCAATATCTTAAAAATTGCTTCTCCTAATGCTATAAATAAAAGGCTCACAATCAGGGCCGTGAGTATTGACTCCCTGATGACCGTCTGTCTCTTTGGTTTTGACATCTCCTCAGTTAGGGAGATAAAAATGGGGAGGACCACAAACACATCAATTGCAACAAAGAGTGGTATAAAGGTGTTGGGTAATGCCTTTATAATGTTTTCCATCAGTGTAATTATAATTACTTATTTCTTAACAGTCAAAATAATTTGACTTATTCCTTAGGTTTTAGTTAACCTGAGCTATGCTAGGGATTGACACAATGTCATTCCTGCGAAGGCAGGAATCCAGGGTTTCCTGTGAAAACAGGAATCCAGTTCCTTTGTATAGTTCCCTGCTCCCTGCTTCCGCAGGGACAAGTTTCGCAGAGCCTGCCCCGTACTTGATATGGGGGACGACGTCTGGATTCCCGCTTACGCGGGAATGACGGAACTGAAGAGTAGGTATATTGTGAAGAGGCTTATATTATTAGTATTTCTTTTACTGCCTGGTGTTCTGCATAGTGCAGATTACCCATCTCAAGGAGTTGTTAAGAAGGTTATTGACGGAGATACAATAGAGCTTAAAAGTGGAGATGTTGTCAGATATATCGGAATTGATGCACCCGAGACTATATATTCGAGGAGAATGTCAGAGGCATTCTGGAAAGAGGCGACAGAGGCTAACAGAGAGCTTGTGGAGGGGAAGACTGTGAGGCTCGAATATGATAAGCAGGTAAAACATGATAATAGATTGCTTGCATATGTGTATGTTGGTGAAATCTTTGTTAATGGAGAGCTCGTAAGGAAGGGCTTTGCATTATACAGTCCATTTGGACCGAATAGGTCTAAAGATACTCTGTTATTTCAATATGAGAATGAGGCAAGAAAAAATAGGCTCGGGATATGGGCACTGCCACTAAAGAATCCGAGTAAAGGATATATTGCCTCTAAAATAAAAAAAGAAGGTGAGATCAAGAAGTTTCATCGCATAGAATGTCCGCATGCCGGACGGATAGCCAATAGGAATAAGGTGAGTTTTAAATCTATCGATGAGGCACTGGATGAAGGCTATCGTCCATGCAGGACTTGTAATCCACTGGAGCGATGCTACCCTTGATTTATCTGGTGGTCCCAACGGGATTCGAACCCGTGTTTTAGCCTTGAGAGGGCCATGTCCTAGGCCTCTAGACGATGGGACCAATTACTACAGTGGATAGTGGTTAGTGAATAGTTATTAGTGAAAGATTTTTTGATATTTTTGCATTTAC
>JACRGU010000092.1 GCA_016212245.1 Nitrospirota bacterium | reverse complement strand
TCCCATCCTTTTCTGCAAAGGTCACAGCAGGCAATATGATATGAGCAAATTCTGCAGTATCAGACATAAAGATATCCTGAATAACAAGGAACTTCAGTTTTCCGAGTGCCTCTCTAACCTGAGATGCATCAGGGTCTGAGATGGCAGGGTTCTCACCCATAATATACAGTGCCTTTATCTGCCCTTTTAAAATAGAATCAAACATTTCCGTGAGTGTAAGCCCTGGTCTTGCTGGGAGTCTTTTCTTCCATGTCTGTTCAAATTTTTTCCTGATAGCAGGCTCTGAGACATTCTGATACCCTGAATAGACATCAGGAAGTGCTCCCATGTCACATGCGCCCTGAACATTATTCTGTCCCCTGAGAGGGTTTAAGCCTGTCATGGGCTGGCCTATATGTGCTGTAAGCATACAGAGGTTTGCACACGAATGGACATTGTCAACACCTGTTATGTGCTGTGTTATGCCCATTGAATAGAAAAGCATCGCCCTTTTCTCTGTTGCATAAATCCGTGCAGCCTTCTTAATATCCTGGGCCGGGACACCTGTAATCTTTTCAGCAACCTCTGGTGGATACCTCATGACAATTTTCTCAAAGGCATCGAAATTTTCTGTCCTCCGTTTTATAAATGGTATATCTACAAGCCCTTCATTTATTATCACATTCATCATGCTGTTAAGAAGGACTACGTCAGTTCCACACTTCTGCCTCAGGTGAATATGTGCAAACTCTGAGATCTGTGTCCTTCTCGGGTCTGCAATAATCAATATAGCACCTTTGTCCACAGCATCAAGCATGTGCATGCCTATCATAGGATGTTGTTCTGTTGTATTTGAGCCTATTACAAAGAGAACCCTTGCATTGACTATTTCGCTTATAGAGTTTGTCATAGCACCCGAACCAAATGCCCCTGCAAGCCCACCTACAGTAGATGAATGACATAACCTTGCACAGTGGTCAATGTTGTTTGTCCCTATCACTGCCTTGGCAAATTTCATCATCAGGTAGTTCTCTTCATTTGTGCACTTGGCAGAGCTCATTATCCCTATAGAATCAGGCCCGTAGTTATCCTTAATCTCCCCCAGTCTTTCTGCAATATAATCAAGTGCCTCATCCCATGAAACCTCTCGAAAAAGTTCGGAGTTCGGAGTTCGGAGTTCAGAGTCTCCCCCCCACCCCTGACCTCCCCCGCGAGGGGGGAGGGGTAGGGAGGGGGTGCTGAAGGCTGAACGCTCTTTTGGGGCTATTCTAATAAGGGGTCTTTTGAGTCTCTCAGGATGCTGTATAAATTCAAAAGAATTCCAGCCTTTTACACAGAGAGTGCCTTTATTTACAGGGTGATGTCTGATAGGTGAAACGCCGATGATATTGCCTTCTTCCACATGGAGGTAGAGACCACAGCCGCATCCGCAGTAAGGGCATATTGTAGGGACCTTATTCATTTAAAATAATTTACCACAAGGTGGCATTCAAATAATATATGCTATTGGGGTAGGTAGTATAATGGAGGTGCATGAACTCCCTCGATAAATTAAGAGAAGCAACAGAGTTTCTTAAAAGGTCTGGCATTGATGATGCTGTCAGAGAGGCAGAGCTAATAGTAGCTCATTGTCTTGGAATAGAGAGGGTAACCATTTACAGAGATAACCCCCAAATTTTAGAGGAAGAGCTCACAAGGATAGATGGATTCCTGAAAAGAAGATCGAAAAGAGAGCCTCTTCGGTATATCGTAGGATACACAGAATTTTATGGTCTAAAAATAAAAGTAGGCCCTGGTGTCCTTATACCGAGACCAGAGACCGAGCTGTTAGCTGAAGAGGCGATAAAGACAGTCAGAAGTAATCAGTCATTTAAACAGTCATCAGTCATTAGTCATCGGTCATCAGTAAAAATTAATGACCAGTGTCCAGTGACCAATGACCAACCCACTAACTCGTTACTGAGTATTTTAGATTTATGCACAGGTAGTGGTTGTTTAGCCCTTGCACTTGCCAGAGAATTTCCTGATGCACATATCTATGGCACTGATACATCAGAGATTGCGATTGGATACGCAAAAGAAAATGCAGAGATTAATGGCATCAAAAATGTAACCTTCGTAAGAGGCAATTTATTTGAACCGATTGAGAAAGTGGTCACTGGTCACTCGTCACTTCTCCCTGCACCGTTTCTGGTGCAGGGTCTCATTTTTGACTTAATCGTCTCAAACCCTCCTTATATCAAAAGGGACGATATAAAAAATTTGCAGCCTGAGATAAGAGATTGGGAGCTGGTAGAGGCATTAAATGGTGGAACTGATGGCCTTGATTTTTATAGGGCAATAATCCCTGCAGCACATAGTTATTTAAAAGAGGGCGGCTGCCTTATTCTTGAACTTGGTTTTGAGCAGGCAGGGGTAGTGAGCAGAATAGCTGAGGATGCAGGATTTAAAGAGGTATCTTTAATAAAAGATTATGCCGGGATTGAGAGGATAATAAAACTGAGGGATAGCTTTGGATAAACTTATTATTAAAGGTGGGAAAAGGCTCAAGGGCGAGGTTGAGATAAGCGGGGCAAAGAATGCAGCCCTTCCTATAATAGCTGCATCTCTTCTTGCATCTGGTTCCAGCACTATGAATAGAGTCCCTGATCTGAAGGATGTCATCACAATTGGTAAGCTGCTTACATACTTAGGTGCAGAATTCCACTATGAAAACAGGAAGGCTATTATAAGTACAGAAAGGATTAGTAATCTCGAAGCTCCATATAGTCTTGTAAAGACCATGCGTGCATCGGTTCTTGTCCTCGGCCCATTGCTTGCGAGATTTGGCAGGGCAAGGGTATCGCTTCCTGGAGGGTGTGCTATTGGTGCAAGACCCATAAACCTGCACCTGATGGGTCTTGAGAAGATGGGTGCAAAGATAGAGCTTGAATCAGGATATGTGCTTGCGAGGGCAAAACGGCTTAGAGGCACATCCATTTATTTTGACATACCAACTGTTACAGGGACTGAAAACCTTATGATGGCTGCTTCACTTGCAGAAGGGAAGACAGTCCTCGAAAATGCTGCTAAAGAACCAGAAGTCGCTGACCTCGCAGACGCACTTATCTCAATGGGTGCAAAGATAAAAGGTGCAGGAGAGAGTATTGTTGAAATAGAGGGTGTGGATAAATTGAAACCCTTCAACTATTCAATTATACCTGACAGGATTGAGACAGGAACCTTCATGACGATTGCAGGTATTACAGGTGGTGATATAATTATTAAGGGATGCAGGCTGGAACATCTTGATGCACCGATAATGAAACTCAGGGATGCTGGTCTTGTATTCAAAAATGTTTCAGACGGAATTCGTGTAATTGGACCATTAAGGCCGATTGCAAATAATGTCACAACAATGCCCTACCCTGGCTTTCCCACAGATATGCAGGCCCAGTTTATGGCCCTGATGTCAATTGCTGATGGGACAAGCATAATCAAGGAGACAATCTTTGAAAACAGGTTCATGCATGTGGCAGAACTCAGGAGAATGGGTGCTGACATTACCATAGAAGATGGGACTGCCACAGTAAAGGGCATACCAAAACTTAAAGGTGCACCTCTGATGGCAACTGACTTAAGGGCAAGCGCATCACTTGTTGTGGCAGCACTCGCTGCAGAAGGAGAGACAACCATTCACAGGCTTTACCATCTTGACAGGGGATACGAAAAGATGGAAGAGAAGCTTATCAAGATTGGAGCAAATGTTCGAAGGGTGAGGGAATGAGTAGATGGTGCCGAAGGCGGGAGTCGAACCCGCACGGCCTTTCGACCACTAGACCCTGAACCTAGCGCGTCTGCCAGTTCCGCCACTTCGGCCTTAAGGATATTATACGACCCTCTTTCTAAAAATTAAATGGTAGTCCCTCAGTCTTTGTCACAAGCCATTTTGTCCTCTCCTTTTCGAGTATAAACTTGAGATGAACCGGTTTTGGTAACTCGCCCACAATATAACCTGTATCATTACCTATAGTTGCTATAACCCTCACATCCATATCTGCTGTGGCAGTTGCATCATTAACCTTTATCTCAAGGTTTTCATATTCGATCTTAATATCACTCATCTGCTCAAAGACAGATTTCATTGATTCTTTTATATAAAGATATGTAAGGCCATAATCATCACGATAGTTAAATGATACCTTTGACATCACATTATCAAGGTCTTCTCTTTCTACTGCCTTAGAACCTTCCTTAAAAAGTCTCTTTATCCTGCCTTCATCAGAGGGCCAGAGGAGATAGAGGATTATGGGAGCTATTATTATAAGGGATAAAAGTGCTATGGATTTTTTACTGATTCGCACCGTGAACTCGAAAAAATCTTAGCTTCCTAACCTTCTGTTACTGTAACTATAGAATCCTTAATTATTTTTAGCAACTGGTTGAGGTTCTGCTCGCTTATGCTCAATGGGGGCATGATGACTATGACATTTCCGAGTGGTCTGATGAAGACTCCATTATCTCTTGCATGGTATGCAACACGCCATCCTATCTTCTCTGCCCAGTCATAGGGTTCTTTTGTCTTTTTGTCTCTTACTAATTCTATACCTGCCATCAGTCCTTTGTTCCGGACATCTCCAATATGCTTGAGATTTAAAACCTCTTTAAGCCACTTCTCAAGAATCTCTATCTTTGGCTGAAGGTTTTTTAATGTATCCTCTTTCTCGAATAGATCGAGGCATGCGAGGGCTGCTGCACATGCGAGGGGATTCCCTGTATACGAATGGCCATGAAAGAATGTTTTTAAATCTTTGAACTCTCCGAGAAAGGCATTATATATCTCATCTGTAGTAAGAGTTACAGCAAGTGGCATATAGCCACCTGTTATGCCCTTTGAAAGACACATGATATCAGGCACAACATCTTCATGTTCACAGGCAAACAGCTTTCCAGTACGACTAAAACCTGTTGCTACCTCATCCGCAATCATTAGGACATTGTATTTAGTGCATAATTCCCTAACACCCTTAAGGTATCCTGAAGGAGAGGTTATCATGCCACCTGCTGCCTGGACAATGGGCTCAATTATTACTGCTACTATTTTCTTAGAGTGCGATTTGAGAATCTTTTCCATCCTGTTAAGGCATACGAATTTGCAGTCAGGATAGCTTTTATCAAATGCGCATCTATAGCAGTAGGGTGAAGGGGCCTTGTAGGTCTTGAATAAAAGTGGCCCGAATGCCTTATGGAATATATCAATCCCACCAACACTTACAGCCCCTATTGTATCACCATGATATGCATTGTTTAAGGAAAGAAATTTGTGTCTTTCATTAATGCCCTTATGTTTCCAGTACTGAAATGCCATCTTCAGAGCAATCTCAACAGCGGTAGAGCCGTTGTCTGAATAGAATACCTTATTTAGTGACGAGTGACGCCTGCCCCGCTTCGCCCCGGCCATGCTCCCGATAGCGGGGCTGGCGGAGCGAGGCCGGGGAGTGTCGAGTGACGAGTTCACAAGTTTTATGAGTCTTTCTGCTAACTTAATTGCAGGGATATTGCTTAATCCAAGTAATGTGCTATGGGCGATATCATCAAGCTGATTCTTTATCGCATCATCTATCTCTTTCTTTCTGTGTCCATGGATATTTACCCAGAGGGATGAGACACCATCAAGATACCATCTTCCATATATGTCCTTTATAAAGCAGTCTCTACTTTCAGAGATGATGATTGTCTTCTCTTCAAGCCATTCCTTCATCTGGGTGAAGGGATGCCAGATATATTTTTTATCCAGGTCTTCGAGATGCCTGTTTTCGTCAAGGATACCCATACTTACTCCTCACTACTAATACAAGCCCATTGCCTCTCGAACAAGTCGCATGGTTTCTCCGGCAACCTTCTTCGCCTTTTCTGTACCTTTATCCACAATACTATAGAGGACATTCGGATTATTAATGAGTTCATTACTCTTTACCCATATGGGTTCCATGACCTTGAAGACATTTTTGATAAGAATCTTTTTGCAGTCAATGCAGCCGATGCCTGCTGTTCTGCACCCCTCTGCCACCTCTTCCTGTTCATCTTTTGAGGAGAAGATCTTATGAAGCTGGTATACAGGGGATAAGTCGGGATTTCCTTTATCTGTTCTTTTAATTCTTGCAGGGTCAGTAACCATCGTTTTCAGTTTTTCCTCAACCTCTCCTGGGCTATCAGATAGATATATCGCATTATCATAACTCTTGGACATCTTCCTTCCATCAACTCCTATTACCTTTGGGAATTCTGTGAGCAATGCCTCTGGTTCAGGGAAGATTTCTTTATAAAGGTAATTGAACCGCCTCGCAATCTCCCGACTTATCTCGAGGTGTGGCACCTGGTCGATGCCTACAGGCACATACTTTGCCCTGTATATCAGTATGTCTGCTGATTGAAGAAGGGGATATCCTAAGAATCCATAAGTAGATAAATCCCTGTCTTTGAGTTCCTCCTGTTTTTCTTTATATGTAGGAACCCTTTCGAGCCAGCCGAGGGGCGTTATCATTGAGAGGAGTAGGTGTAACTCTGCATGCTCAAGAACCCTCGACTGTAGAAATATTGTGCATCTCTCAGGGTCGAGACCTGCTCCTAAAAAATTAATGAGAAGGTCTTTTGTAGACTCTTTTATAGATGACAGATCTGCATATCCTGTGGTAAGGCCATGCCAGTCTGCAACAAAGTAATAACAGTCATATTTATCCTGAAGTTTCACCCAGTTCTGAAGCGCCCCTACGAGGTTTCCGAGATGCAACTTCCCGCTCGCCTGCATGCCACTTAGAACTCTGTCTTTATTCATTACATCACCCGATACATTGTTTAATTTCTAAAATAATTGCAACAGCCTCAAAAACAGATTTACAAGTGGCACAACAAAATAGTTTGCTATACCTGTTGCAATAAGGATAATAACGATTATAAAACCGAATGGTTCGATCTTGCTGAATGAAACAGCCTGCCTGTACGGGAGAAGACCTGTCAGCACCCTGCCGCCATCAAGTGGAGGGATCGGTATCATATTAAATGCAGCTAAAATGACATTGATGATAACACTCGATGTGAATATCATAATTAAAGGCTTCATCACAGTCGTGCTCACGGCTTCGGGTAATAAGACCGACAAGGGAATAATGATGAACTTGAGAATCAAAATGCTTAAGATTGAGAGGAGTATATTGGTTATTGGCCCTGCAGCCGCTGAGATAGCCATATCCCTCTTAGGATTTTTGAAGTTCATGGGATTTATGGGGACAGGTTTTGCATATCCAAAGACAAACTGGCCATTAGTAAATATTATAAGCATAAGGGGCATCAGTATCGTCCCGATTGGGTCAATATGGGCAAGAGGATTCAATGTAAGCCTGCCCATCATTTTAGCTGTTGGGTCACCTAATTTGTTAGCTACAAAACCATGAGAAAGCTCATGAAAGGTAATCGCTATCAGTATCGGGAATGCTGATATAACTATCTGTCTTGCAATAACTGAGAGATCCAAAACTATATCGCCTTTTTAAATAGGGTGCAAGATGTGGTCAATCACTGTTCTTGCTGCAACAAGGGGGTCAATAAAGACGCTGTCCATATCATGTTCGAGGTCTCTCTTGTTAGATAAATAAGTAATGCGGTCCTGCATCCTGTCACGCAAGAAGCTTAAATACGCAGGGTCCCTTGTTGGTTTGTATTTTTTATCATAATCAGCACCGAACAGCTCTTTCCCATTTTTAGGAAGAAGCAGTCCCTGAAATGCCTTCCATTCTCTCCATTCTATATTTCCCCTTACCAGTTCTGTCACTATGGAGAGGGAAAGCTCCTTTGGAATGTTAATCAGATTCCCTGACAGACCAAAGGCATGGGTATTCATGATGTAGCATTCAGTCCCAAGCTTGAACAATTTTTTAAATTGCAGACAGTCTACTAAAAGGGGGTGAACCCTGAATGGGTTTGCAAAAGGCTCGATCACCAATCTTTCGAGCTCTTTCGGGTCAACATTTTCTACACCTTTTGCACGCATGGTGCTCAATGATGCCCCCATAGCTACGGCAAGGTCTATAGCATCAACCTTACAGATGGGTGGCAGGCTTGTGTCTTTCTGCAGCCAGATAACCTTGCCAGGTCTTTCGCAGAAATCTGCATGGTTAAACATATCCCTTGTCTTAATACACCGACCATTCTCATTCCGGATGTCTGCGCACACCATCTTCTTACTGCCATCAGGAAGCTCTGTAACTGCCACATTCTGGGCTGAATAGAAATACTTGATTATAGGGTCATTAAATTCAACCGCATCCGTCTTATCAAAGAGGCTCGGCTCAAGGGCTATGGTAAAATCATTCTCTAAGTCTATCAAAAATGCATCATCATGAATAACAGTAACCTTCTCGTTTTCTTTTAATGTCCCTGCATGATCATGGCTATTGGTTATGGAGGATTTCCCCGAACCTGACAGCCCGAATACAGTGACCGGCGGACTATTGCCAATCTTCTTGATACCGCCGTGGCATGCAACCATATTCTGACGGACGCCAATAGTCCAGGTGAGGGTTAGTGTTCCTTTTTTCCTCTCACCAAAATATCGCAGTCCCAAGATGGCAATGCAGTTCTGCACCTCATCAATAATAACAAGTCCATTTGGAAACTCAGGATGTGACCATTCAGGGTCAGCAAACACAAGAATATCAGGCTCATCTAATACACGGGATTTTTTATAGAGGTGAGTCCACGGCTCCATCAAGGGAGTAAAGTTAAAACCCCAATCAAGCATATTTTTGGCATCAGTCGCGGGACTTAAAAGATGCGCCTTAACCATAAAGTCAGGATGTAACCCCACAATCCCTTCAAGCCACAATCCCTCACGGCGGTTAAGATTGTAGATGGCCTCCCCTAACAGAGATAGATATTTGTCTCTGTCCTTACCCATTTCACGAACCAGTCGCCTTGCCCTTGCTGTACGTCCTACGATCCCTCCATCATTTGAAACCAGTATCATAGCGTCCTTAGGAAGTCCAAACTGCTCGGGTTTATACATCGGCTCAGAGGTCATAACAACTTCTGGCTGTTTTATAGCAAGTCTATAGAGCTCTGCCATCGTTGTCTTTCTTACAGAATTAGCGAAAAACGCGCTCTCAATGTATGCCCGCCATGAAGAGCCTGGAATCTTATACCTGGTTGCCATATTCCTTCCTCTGAATAAATTCCAATAACCAAATTTTTGGAATTTGGTTATTAGTTATTCTCATTTTGGTTATTGTAATTTGATTATTGGTTATTATCTATTTAATGAAGGGTATTGTCAAGGTATGGGAAAATAGTATATAATTTATAAATTTAACCATGACTGCAATAGTCATTATCCCTGCCCGCTATGACTCGACCCGTTTTCCGGGAAAGCCCCTA
This sequence comes from Nitrospirota bacterium, assembly GCA_016212245.1. GTDB lineage: Bacteria > Nitrospirota > Thermodesulfovibrionia > Thermodesulfovibrionales > SM23-35 > JACRGU01. Next base: position 12,577 of record JACRGU010000092.1, on the reverse strand, counting down.
TGCCTTCTCAAGGGGAAACCCGTTATACAACATGTATATGAAAACTCAAAACTTGCATGCCTTGCAGATGATGTCATCGTTGCAACAGATAGCGAAACCATATTCGAGAGGGTGCTTTCTTTCGGAGGGAAGGCGGTAATGACAGACAAAGCACATCTCTCAGGCACAGACAGGATAGCAGAGGTTGCAGCTTCAATGGATTATGATATAATTGTCAATGTGCAGGGTGATGAGCCGCTCATACGGCCTGAAATGATAGATGATGTTATTACCCTTCTCGATGACAAAAGAGCCTCTATTGGTACCCTTGCAAAAAAAGTAGAAGACTCAAAGGAGATCACAGACCAGAATGTCGTTAAAGTTGTTTTTGATAAGGATTGGTTTGCACTCTATTTTTCGAGGGCACCGATACCATTTCATGCTCGTCACGCGTCACGCGTCACGCGTCACTGTTATAAACATATCGGCATTTACAGTTACAGGCGTGATGTGCTTTTAACGCTCGCAAAAATGGATCCTGCGCCTTTAGAACAGATAGAGAAACTCGAACAGTTACGGGCACTAGAAAATGGCTTCAGGATAAAGGTAAAGGAAACTTTTCATGAAACTATCGGGGTGGATACCCCTGAAGACTTAGAAAGGGTAGAAAGATGCCTAAGTACATCTTTGTAACAGGTGGTGTTGTTTCATCACTCGGTAAGGGTATTGCGGCTGCTGCTATCGGTGCACTCCTTGAGGCGAAGGGATTAAAGGTTACCCTTCAGAAATTAGACCCATATATCAATGTTGATCCAGGAACACTGAGCCCATTCCAGCATGGTGAGGTCTTTGTCACTGATGACGGTGCAGAGACAGACCTTGACTTAGGGCATTACGAGAGATTCACATCGATAAGGACATCACAGGCAAATAACTATACAACAGGAAAGATTTATTATAGTGTTATTACAAAAGAAAGACAAGGGGATTATCTTGGAGAGACTGTGCAGGTCGTCCCCCATCTTACTGACGAGATAAAGCGCGCCATAAAATCTGCAAGCAATGACTATGATGTGGTAATAGTTGAAATCGGTGGGACTATCGGTGATATAGAGAGCCTCCCATTTCTTGAGGCAATAAGGCAGTTCCGGTATGATGTTGGCAGAGAAAATGTACTATATATTCATCTCACCCTCGTCCCTTATGTGAAGTCATCAGGTGAACTTAAGACAAAGCCCACACAGCATAGTGTTAAAGAATTCAGGGAGATAGGCATCCAGCCCGATATACTTCTATGTAGAACTGACAGACCACTCCCACCTGAGATAAAAAAGAAGATTGCGATTCACTGTAACTTAGATGGGGATGCTGTAATTGCTGCAAGAGATGTTGAAACAATATATGAGGTTCCTATTGTATTCCATAATGAAGGGCTCGATTCCCTTATAGAAAAGAAGCTTAAACTGAATTTACATGGCCCTGACCTTACTCTCTGGAAAGATGTTGTGAGAAGGATCAAAGAACCTAAAAATGAGGTCAATATCGCAATCGTCGGGAAATATATAGGGCTTAAGGACTCGTACAAGAGTCTAATAGAGGCCCTCACCCATGGTGGTATTGCAAATGATGCACGGGTTAATCTGCAGTGGATAGATTCAGAGGAGATAGAAGTCCATGGCCCGGAGAGGCATCTATCTGATGCTGACGGAATCCTTGTGCCAGGAGGGTTTGGATACAGGGGAATTGAAGGGAAGATAGATGCGATAAGATATGCACGTGAAAAAAGGATACCCTATCTTGGAATATGTCTTGGAATGCAGTGTGCAGTTATCGAATTCGCGAGGGATGTCTGTGGGCTCAAGGCAAACAGCACAGAGTTTGATTTAAACACACAAAACCCTGTTATATATCTAATGGAAAAATGGTATGACTTCAGGAAAGGGAAGGTTGAGGAGCGGACAGAAAGTTCTCAGAAGGGTGGTACTATGAGGCTCGGCGCCTATCCCTGTATCCTTGAGGAAGGAACTCATGCCTATAGGGCATACGGTATAAAAGAGACATCTGAAAGGCACAGGCACAGATATGAATTCAACAATGCATACAGGGGGATACTCACAAGGCATGGTATGAAAATAAGCGGGATAAGCCCTGATGGAGAGCTCGTGGAGATTATAGAAATAGAAGACCATCCATGGTTCCTAGGGTGTCAGTTCCACCCTGAGTTCAAATCAAGACCAACAGACCCTCATCCATTATTTAGGGCATTCATAGGAGCTTCACTGCAAGAAAAGCGCTCCCTATTCCCATACATAGAGACGGCTGCCAAAGAGAAAAGCGTAGATTGACACGGGAGATAAATATAGGCGATATCCTGTTTGGAGGAAATAACCCACCAGTCCTTATTGCAGGGCCCTGCGTTATTGAGAATGAAGATATTACCTTTATCACAGCCAAAAGACTGAAGGAGATATGCGACAACTTAAGCATTCCATTTGTTTTTAAGAGTTCTTATGACAAGGCAAACAGGACAGCACTATCTTCCTTCAGGGGACCTGGTTTAGAAAAGGGGTTAAGGATTCTTTCTGATGTGCGGAGTAAGTTCGATATTCCCGTCATCTCTGATGTTCATTCAGTAGAGGAGGTTAAACCTGCATCTGAGGTTCTTGATGCCCTTCAGATCCCAGCCTTTTTATGCAGACAGACAGATTTAATCCTATCTGCATCACGGACAGGAAAGCCAGTAAATGTCAAGAAGGGACAGTTTCTCGCACCATGGGATGTAAAGAATATAATAGAGAAGTTCATATCAACAGGAAATCAAAATATATTTATTACAGAACGGGGTACTTCTTTTGGATACAACAACCTCGTTGTTGACTTCAGGGGATTACCGATAATGCGTTCCTTTGGCTATCCTGTTATATTTGATGTAACTCACAGCCTTCAGCTTCCAGGTGGAGAAGGGAGTTGCTCTGGAGGACAGAGGGAATTTGTAGGACCTCTCGCAAGGGCAGCAGTGGCTGTTGGAGCAGATGGACTATTTATGGAGGTTCACCCAGAGCCGGATAAAGCATTATGTGATGGACCGAATATGATCTCAATAGATAATATGCCTGACCTTTTAAGGACAATTAAAGATATTTACAATACTCTGGCCTGAAACCTGCCGGAGCTGTGGAACCAAACATTGGAGGGTTAAAAATGGCTGTCAGAGAAATAAGACCAGGTATTTACCCTGTAGGTGCAATAGACTGGGATAGAAGATTATTTGATGAACTTATACCACTTCCTGACGGAACAAGTTATAACTCCTACTTGATAGAGGGTAGTGAAAAAATAGCATTGATAGATACTGTTGACCCGACTAAAGGGCCTGAACTTATAGACAACCTTAAGAAATTGGATATCAACAATATTGACTATGTTATTGCCAATCATGCTGAGCAGGATCATTCAGGGTCAATACCAAGAATTCTGGAGCTTTATCCAGATGCAAAGGTACTAACCAATCCAAGATGCAAAGACATGCTGATGGATTTACTTTTAATTCCTGAGGATAAATTTTTAACTATAAACGATAGGGAGACAGTTTCTCTGGGAAACAAAACAATGGAATTTATTTTGGCACCCTGGGTTCACTGGCCTGAAACCATGTTTACTTATCTAAAAGAGGATAAAATTCTATTTACCTGTGATTTCTTAGGTTCACATATGGCGGCGAGCGATTTGTTTGTGGTAGATGAGGCAAAGGTATACGAGTCAGCCAAGCGATATTATGCAGAGATTATGATGCCATTCAGAACGAGTATCAAGAAACATCTGGGAGGCATAAAGGACATGGAAATCGAAATAGTTGCGCCAAGCCATGGCCCAGTTTATCAAATGCCTGAATTTATCATTAATGCATATAAAGAGTGGATTTCAGATGAGGTAAAAAATGAGGTGATTATACCGTATATTTCGATGCATGGAAGCACAGAGAAATTAGTCAATTACTTTGTTGATGTCTTAATTGAAAGAGATATAACAGTAAAGCCATTTAATTTGACCAGAACAGATATTGGAGAATTAGCAATGGCCCTTGTAGATGCTGCTACAATAGTAATTGCCTCACCCACAGTCTTAGCTGGTCCACATCCTAATATTGTTTATGCAGCTTATCTTGTGAATGCTTTAAGACCAAAATTGAGATTCGCATCTGTAATTGGCTCTTATGGATGGGGTGGAAAGATGTTAGAACAGATTAAAGAAATGATAACCAACCTCAAGGTGGAGATCATCGAACCAGTTATTGTAAAAGGGTATCCCAATGAGGAAGATTTCAAGTCATTGGATAGGTTAGCAGATAAAGTCCTCCAAAAGCATAAAGAGCACAACATCATTTCATGATGCTCCAACGGTAATTGAGCAAAAACTTATTGATTGCTAAAGGCCTTTAAAAGATAAAGGTCATAAGATATAATACCTTCATGGCTTTACCCCAAAATCATATATAGTACGGTAGGAAAATTGGGCAAGAACAAAAGTGCAGAGGTAAATGGATTCTATGGATAATATTCTTGATATAGCAAAGAAGGTCTTAAAGATAGAGGCAGAGGCTGTTTATGCCCTGACAGAAAAGCTTAATAGCAATTTTGAAAGAGCAGTTGAGCTACTTTATACAAGTAAGGGCAGGGTTGTTGTTACTGGTATGGGCAAATCAGGACTCGTTGGCAAAAAGATAGCAGCGACCCTTGCCTCTACAGGCACGCCTGCATTTTTTCTTCACCCTGCTGAGGCAAGCCATGGAGACCTCGGCATGGTCACAGAGAGGGATGTTATTATCGCTATATCAAACAGTGGAGAGACCGAGGAACTTATAGGGCTGATACCTTTTTTAAAGAGGTTTAATGTAAAGCTAATCTCAATGACAGGAAGTCAGAACTCCACACTCGCAAAGGCATCTGATATAACACTCGATATATCTGTTAAAGAAGAGGCGTGTCCATTAGGTATTGTACCTACTGCATCAACCACTGCAACCTTAGCACTCGGAGATGCACTCGCTGTAGCCCTTCTTATAAAGAGAGGTTATAAAGAAGAGGATTTCGCATTCTTCCATCCGAGAGGGAGCATTGGTAAGAGGCTTTTTATTAAGGTGAAGGACCTTATGCATACCGGAGATAGTCTTCCAACAGTATCACTCTCTACACCGATGTCAAAGACTCTAATAGAGATGTCCTCTAAGAGACTCGGTCATACTATAGTTTTAGACAATGACAGCAAGATCGCAGGGGTAATAACCGATGGAGATTTAAGAAGGGGAATAGAAAAATGGGGGCAGAGGCTCTTTGAATTGACCGCAGGAGAGGTCATGACAGGAAACCCGAAGACAATATCTGAAGAAGAGCTCGCAGCAAAGGCATTATCCATTATGGAGGGCTATTCAATAACAGCCTTGGTGGTACCTGATGAAGATAGAAGGGCAAAGGGGATAATTCACCTCCACGATATTTTGAGGCAGGGGATAGTGTGATCCGTAAATTGATTTGGTGCATCAAAAGTGTTACACTACGAGAAAAGGAGGCAATATAATATGCCAGCAAAAAATCCAAGAATTAATGTTGTGCTAGGGAAACCGATCTATAATAGTGTTCAGTATCTTGCAGAAAAAGAAGGCGTATCACTATCGCTAAAAGTTCGTGACCTGGTAAAAGAGGCATTGGAAATAGAAGAAGATATAGCGCTGTCGAAGTTCGCTGAAAAAAGGGAAAGAACCTTTACCAAAGCAAAAGCCTTAAAACATAGTGAGGTTTGGTAGCTTTGCCTTTTGAGCTTAGATACCACCCTGATGTTAAGGCTGTTGATATCCCTTTGCTTAAAGAAAAACTCAAAATCCGCATTAAAAACGCCATAGAAACACGCCTTGCCACTGCGCCTCACCAATACGGTGAACCTTTAAGAAAAACCCTAAAAGGATACTGGAAGCTGAGAGTCGGAGATTACAGAGTAGTGTTTAAGATTGTAAAGAATGAGGTCTGGATACTTGGTATTATTCATAGAAAAGATATTTATGGGAAGATAGAGAAAAGGGGAATATGAAAGAATTATCCGAAAACCACATTGATAAAATCATAAGCTATTTAGAAAAAGGCAAGCCGTTGCCTGAGCATTATAAAGAAGCTCTTATAAATCAACCTGCTGATTAGATTAGAATTGATTGGTAATCATTTTGATGAGGAAACTATATTTTTAATTGCATATGCGTATAGAACAGTCTACGGAGTGGCATAAGATAAAGTCGAGTTCGTAAATGATATTATTCAAAGACTATATGGGACGGAACATCAGGCTAACTGCCAATAGATGGGAACATATCATTGCAAGGGTTGAAATGTCAGAGCAGAAATAAAAGATTAGAGAAACTTTAATGACACCTGATAGAATAAAGAAAAGCAAACATGATTCTGAAGTTTTGCTTTATTATAAATTGTATGAACAAACACCGGTTACAAAGAAATATCTGTTAGTAGCCGTAAAAATAGAAAATGGAGAGGGTTTTATCCTTACTTCATTTTTTACTGACAAGATAAAGGCAGGTGAAACAAAATGGGAAAGATGAAGATATGGTATGACGAAGAAGGGGATTATCTTGAGCTCGGCTTTGGAAAAAAGAAAGGCTACATGAAGGATATTGGTAATGACATGTGGGAAAGGATTGAGGAAGGAAAGGTTACAGGAATCTCGATTTTAAATTTCAAAAAACGGCTTAAAAAAGGAAAGTCTGAGGTAAAACTTCCTTTAGAGGTGAGTTTCAAAGAAGTGGCGAGATAATTGTCAAACGTAAAAATCATGCAATGAAAAAATTATAGGAGAGCTACATTAAAAATATCATTAGATATGTAGAAAAAGGCAGAGGATATGGCAACTTTAAATTTTAAGGGCAAGACGTTTGTCCAGAATCATCACCTGTCTGTAAAATATCATCAGCTCATCCCTAAGAAAGACAAAAGCCTAACCGATAAGGTCAGTCTTAATGACAATCTGGTAATCCACGGCGATAATCTTGTTGCATTGAAAGCCCTGCTTCCCACCTATGCAGGAAAGATTAAGTGCATTTACATTGATCCGCCGTATAACACAGGTAATGAAAAATGGGTTTATAACGACAATGTCAACAGCCCGATGATGCAGGAGTGGCTTGGAAAAGTTGTTGATAAGGAAGACTTCACCCGCCATGACAAATGGCTCTGCATGATGATGCCGAGGTTAAAACTATTAAAAGAATTATTGCATAACGATGGAATTATTTTCATAAGCATTGACGATAATGAATTTAGTAATCTTATTTCTCTTTGCGATGACGTTTTTGGTGAAACTAACCGTTTTGGAATTATCATTATAAAAAAACAATCCAAGAGGAAGAAGGTTGGGCACAGAGTTAGCAGTCGAACATGAATATTTGATTGCCTATACACGCCAAATTGACAAATTTAAGGCAGGTAGACTTGAACTAAGTGAAGAACAGTTAGCCGAGTATTCGGAAACAGATAAAGATGGGAGACAATGCAGGTTGTTAGGGTTAAGGAAGCGTGGTGCATTATCCAAGAGAGAAGACAGACCTAATCTACATTATCCGATTTATATAAATCCTAATGATGCCTCAGTTCACGTAGAAGAAAGAAAAGGCTTAGTAAAAATTATCCCCAAACTGTCAAATGGCACTGATGGTGTTTGGCGGTGGAGTAAAGAGAAAGTTAAAAGGGAAAGCCACTTACTTATTGCCAAACAAGTAAAAAGGAGAGAAACAGGTAAAACAGAATGGGATGTCTGTCAAATAGATTATCCCGACAATGAGGAAGGAGAACTCACAGGCAGATTGTTTCCATCAATATGGCAGGGCTCTGAATTTAATAATGAAACAGGCAGAGATCAAATAAAAGACATTTTTGGAGAGGCTGTTTTTGAATATCCCAAGCCCGTTGACTTAATTAAACACGCTGTTATCCTTTCGGGTGATAAAGATTGTTTAGTTTTAGATTCATTTGCCGGTTCTGGCACTACAGGTCAAGCTGTTTTGGAACTTAATTGGTCAGATGGTGGGAATCGTAGATTCATTTTAGTTGAATGTGAAGATTACGCTGAAAAAATTACAGCCGAAAGAGTAAAACGTGTAATCAAAGGTGTTAAGAGTGCAAAAGACGAAAAAATAAAGAACGGACTTGTTGGTACCTTCAGTTATTTTGAACTCGGCGAGCCGATTGAGATGGAGAGCATACTTGAAGGCAAGAAGCTCCCTGATTACATGGAGCTTGCAAGATATATTTTCTACACTGCAACTGGAGAGGAGTTTAATCCTTCCAAAGTAAAACAAGGCAAGAACTTTATAGGCGAAACGAAAGACTATGAAGTATATCTCTTTTACGAGCCTGATATTGAGAAGCTAAAGAAATTAGCCCTCACTCTTGATACAGCAAAGAAGTTAGGGGCATTTTCGGGGAAAAAGCGGTTGGTCTTTGCCCCTGCAAAATATCTTGATCTCAATGATGCAGACCTAATCGAAAAGCACGGCCTAAAAGGGATTGAATACTGTCAATTGCCTTTTGAGATTTATAAGATGAGGGGATAGTGAAGCACAGGGGGAATGAGGTAATGGTGGTAAGGGAGATGGGGTAATTTATGGTTTTTAATTATAAGCAGGCAATAAAAAGAATTCGAACGGAAGAGTTAAAAGGAAACAATCCAATTCCAGATATTCTTAGTTTTCTGCATCTTAAACCCTTATACGAAGAAAAGATTCCTGAAATATTAGATGGCTTATTTGATGACTATGAATCGGCAAGAAGAAACCCAGAGTCCTTACTCAGAATAGACGTTCCAAAGCCGAATTTTACTATAAGACCAATGTCGCGTCCCGAAAATAAAGACTGGTTCTTATATGAAGCCATCGTCGATCTTATCGCACACCAAATTTTTGACAATAGCGGATATATTTGTAAAAGAAGTTTTAGTTTTTTAAATTTTGTTCAAACTGAAGGGAAAAATAATTGGATAAGGTTTGATGATAAATGTAGAGAAGTTTATACATCAGGGTATAAATATGCAGTTGCAGCAGACTTAACAGGATACTATGAAAATATAAGTTTATCTGAACTTAGGAAAAGAATTTTTAACTATCTGCATGTTACCGATGAAAATAACAAAGCTGTTAGCGTTCTTCTTAAGTTATTGAATAAATGGAGTGATGAACGTGTAAGCGGTTATGGCTTGCCTCAAGGCCCGCCAGCCTCGTCTTTTCTTGCTGACATTTACTTGGACTATGTAGATAGGCAGATGGAGAAATATGAGAACTATTATAGATATATGGACGACATTAGAATATTTTGTAGGACTGAGATTGAAGCAAAAAAAGCTCTTAAGGATTTAACTATATCTCTACGAGGTATAAAACTTAACATAAATGCAAAAAAAACAAGGATACTTTCAGGTAAAGATATTGAGACGAGATTATTTGATCCTCTTAAGCCGTCTTTAAATCTTATTGAGGCTATTTTAAAAGGACAAAATAAAGAGCAAATAAATGCAATAATCCCTTCTTTGGTAAAGATTTTCGAGAGTTCTTTTTTGGACGACCCATTTGAGAAAAGTCATCTGAATTTCTCACTTTATCGACTTGGGGTGCTTCAATCGTCTGATATTAAAATTGATACGAATAAAATAATTGCATTAATTAAAGACAATTTTATAGCAAAACCTCACCATACAGGACTGTTCTGTTTCTTTTTAACTTTATTTCCATCAGATAAGAATATATTTGATTTTCTAATTTCATTCCTTCAATCTGAACACAATATTTATGAATGGCAAGAAATAAAAGTATTGCAAAGTCTTTTAAGATTCAAAGTAAAGCCAAGTTCACAACAGATTAATTTTTTCATAGAAGCAGTTAAAAATTATAACAAACATTATGCAGCAAGAGCCTTTTATCTTTTGTTAATTGGCAGACATGGGACTAATAGAGACAGAGAGTTAATTGTTGATATTTATAGTAATGATCTGAGTCGTTACATAAAAATCGCGATTATTTTAGCCGTTCAGGAATTGGGTTAAGCCTCACGCAGTGATTTTTATGCACGCATAAAAAGAAATGAACTTGATAGCGAAATTATCAAATTCATGGATTATGTGAAGTCACTAAAGCAGCCACTGTACTATTTAGATATTGAGAAACCTAAGCTGGAGGGATTAGAGGAAGGAGAACCTTCACCATATTAAACTTAAAATTGAGGCTCTTTAAAATGTTAACGTTAAATCTCAAAACAGCTTAAATATGACCCTCATAGCCGACGAACCGATCCTGAACTCACGGCTCAGATATTGGTAAGATATAAACAAGACTATTAAAGGAGGCAGAACATGAAAGCTTATGAATATTTAGCAGAGATATTGCCCGATGGACATTTGTCCATTCCAGACAATCTAAAAGATAAACTTATAGGGGAATCAAAAATACGGGTTATGCTGCTTTTGGAAGATGAGGAGGTTGCATGGCGCAATTTTGCGGTGTCTGAATTTATGAGCGGCTATGACGCAAAGGATGCCATTTATGACAAGCTATAACTTCGGCGACATTGTCCTGATCGGCTTTCCTCATAGTGATTTATATGGCGTTTCCAAAAGGCCTGCTCTTGTTTTATATGATTCAGGAGATCAGGATGTCCTTGTAGCACGGATAACAACGCAGGAATATACCACGGAGGCAGATTACAGAATCACTAACTGGAAAAAAAGCGGCCTTCTTGCGGAATCATTTGTGAGGCTTGGCAAACAGGCAACAATCGAAAAGAAATATGTCATCAGAAAATTGGGTGCGTTGGCTGAACCAGAGATGGAGACCATAAAATCCATTATGAGAAGGATTTTGAAGTTATAAAAGATAAGAGCCGAATCGGTTGAGATAAAGAATGGAACTTAAGGAATATCAGAAAAAGACCTTAGATCAGGTCAAGATATATCTTGAATCCCTTGCCGAATACAAAGGCAAGTACGACAAGTATAAAGAAGTCGAGCCTGATCTTGCAATAGACTTTCATTTCAAGGCATGGGAAAAGGCCTGCCCTGAACTTGTTTCAGGGTCTAAATCTTATCACTCAAGCAAAAACGGACTTGGTGAGCCTCTCCCTGATTTCTACTTAAAAATTCCCACCGGCGGAGGAAAGACCATCCTTGCCTGCCATGCCATTGACCTGATTAACAGGATTTATTTAAAGAAACAAACAGGCATTGTCCTTTGGATAGTGCCGACAACACAGATTTACAGGCAGACCCTTGCCAATCTGAGAAACCGCGAGCATCCGTACAGACAGACATTGGACATTTCAAGCGGCGGAAGAACTCTGATCTTAGATAAGCTGGATAAGTTTACGCCTCTGGATATAGAGGAAAACCTTGTGATAATGCTTTTGATGCTTCCCTCTGCAATCAGACAGAACCAGGAGACATTGAAGGTCTTTAAGGACAGCGGCGGCTTTACAGAGTTTTTCCCGCCTGAAGATGCCATTGAAGACCATAAGAAACTTCTGGATAAATTCCCAAATCTTGATTTTTTCGGCAGAGAAAGTGATTTTTTCGGCAGGATGGCAAAGACATCTCTTGGGAATACTCTGAGGGTACTTAAACCCATAATCATCATTGACGAAGGACATAAGGCTTACAGCGAAACAGCCCGTAATACAATCAGAGGTTTCAACCCATCAATAATTGTTGAGCTTTCTGCCACTCCGCCAAAAAACACAAACCATCTGGTAAACATCAGCGGACAGGCTCTCAATAGAGAGGAAATGATTAAACTTGATCTGAATGTCATCAATAAATCGAGTCCTGACTGGAAAGATGTGATGCTTGCATCAAAAGAAAAGAGGGATTACCTTGAACGCAAGGCAAAGGAATACGAAGCAAACACAGGCGAATTCATCCGCCCTATCTGTCTTGTTCAGGCAGAAAGAACAGGCAAAGAGCAGAGGGGAACAAAATATATTCATGCAGAGGATGTCAAAGAATATCTGATTAAGCAATGCGGTGTATCAGAAAATGAGATAGCTATCAAAAGCAGCGAAAAAGATGACATAGAAGGCATAGACCTTTTAAGCCGTGATTGTGAGGTTAGATATATCATTACCAAGCAGGCATTGCAGGAAGGATGGGACTGCGCTTTTGCATATATCCTTACGATACTGACAAATCCTGGTTCACAGCTGAGCATCACACAGTTGGTGGGAAGAATTCTCAGACAGTATAAAGCCCGCAAGACCAAAGTCAAAGACCTCGATGAAAGCTATGTCTTTTGCCACAGGCCGAAAGCAGGCGTTCTTTTGGAAAGCATCAAAAAAGGTTTTGAGGTTGAAGGATTGGGCGATTTGGCTTCAAGGGTGACTGTTAAAGAGGGCGATTCTGCATCAGAGGACGCTACAAAGGAAAAGACTGTCCGGTACAGAGACAAATTCAAAGTATTTGAGGGAAAGGTCTATCTGCCGAAATTTGTAATTCAGGAAAACGACAGTTGGCGTAATGTTAACTATGACATGGATATTCTAAGCAGGATTGACTGGAATAATGTTGA
>JACRGU010000093.1 GCA_016212245.1 Nitrospirota bacterium | reverse complement strand
GGGCAGATTTCTGGGGAATCTATAAGAAGACAAAACCAGCAAGCATTATCGTCTTCTGCGCTGCGATTGTGGAGTATATGATACTAAGCTAACGGTAAACAATTCGACATGGGAACCTGTCTATAACCTCCATCACCCTGTTGTCTGCCTTTTTATAGAATAGCCCTACGATAGTCCACCGCCTTTTACGGGCTATAAAGATAGAGGCGATGATGCTCAAAAGTGCAATCAGTTGTTCCTGCCATGACCCGAGGTTCCAAGACCATCTATGTCAGGGCTCAGGCCAGCAAGGACTATCAACAGTGTATCCCTTTGTGACACCATCCTGATATTGGCAACGAGCCAGCTAAGGAGGAAATGGGTTGGTGGGGTCATGCACAAAAGTAACAAACACACTGCAAGCATGTCAATATGGTAACCCTGAAATAAAGCACCCTTCACTGAAGGTTACTCAATATGGGGCTCTGGTATTTTGGTATAATGTATGGAAAATGCAGCAGATGATCTTCACTACTATCATCTTGATTATTATCTTATTTTCAGGTATTCCTCCTGTTTATGCCTTTCAGACAGAGGTCGAACCTCAAGTTTTAAAACAGGGTGATGCCTTTGCCCTAATCATATATAGTGAATCCTCCATCGAGCCTGAGGCATATTTTGGAAAAAGAAAACTCTATTTCAACAAAATCGGGGATGGGATTTTCAAGGCTGTATCAGCGATTAACCTTAACACAAAGCCAGGTCCATATTTGATAGAGATAAAGCAGGGTGAGCAGAAGAAAAAACTGAGAATAAAGGTAAATAAGGCCCGATTTCCAATACAGAGATTGACGCTTCCTGAGGATATGGTATTCCTGAGCCCTGAAGACGAGTGCAGGGCAAACAGAGAGGCTGAAAGAGTGTCATTAATATGGCCTGTTGAATCCGAAAAAATATGGGAAGGCAGTTTTGTTGTCCCCCTTCAGAGTGAGATACTAACAGCATTCGGGGCAAAGCGTATCATAAACAGTAAGAAGAAGAGTGTGCATACAGGGGTTGACTTCAGAGGTCAGGAAGGAGAAGAGGTTAAGGTAATGAATAACGGGATTGTTGTGTTTGCAGAAAACCTTTTCTTTGGAGGTAACACAATAATCCTCAATCATGGTCAGGGGATTTATTCGATATATATGCACCTTTCTAAATTCAGGGTAAAGACAGGCCAGAAGGTATCAAAAGGTGATGTTATCGGGTGGGTGGGATCAAGTGGAAGGGCTACAGGGTCTCACCTTCATCTGGGCATGAAGATTCAGGGAGTGAGTGTTAATCCACTTTCTGTCATAAAACTTAAACTTTTAAAAAGCTCGTATGATATTATTTAAGAATTATGGATGAAAAAGCAAAGAACACCATCCTGAATATCCTTTCCCATAGAGGACTTCTATCTAAAGAGCAGATAGCAGTAGTCCTCTCAAAGGAAGACGTCCAGCGGGCAAGACTCCTTAAGTCAAAGGGTATGTATTTAAGACGGGGCAGGATAGAGCAGTCTAATATTTCTATTATTGACATTATTGATTCCCTCAAATTCAATCTGCCAGGGGAAGAGGACGGATATCTCACAGAGGAGATTATCATTGAAGAAATTGCAAAACACCTTGGTATGCCTTTCTTAAAAATAGACCCCTTAAAACTCGACTCTGATGTGGTAACAAGGATTATATCCCGGCCTTATGCCTTTAAGCATCAATTAGTACCAATTGAGCTTTCAAATAACACACTGACAGTAGCTACTTCAAATCCATTTGACAGGGAAGGTATTGATGGCATAGAGCGGTCAACCGGATATGATATAAAAACTGTTGTTTCCACGAAATCAGACATCCATAGAATAATAACGGAGTTTTATGGCTTTAAGTCCTCTGTTGCTGCAGCACAGAGGGAGCTCGCCTCACGTATAGACCTCGGCAATCTTGAACAGTATGTAAAGTTAAAGTCAATCTCAGAGCTCGATGCTACAGACCAGCATATTATTAATGCTGTTGAATATCTTTTACATTATGCCTATTCACAGAGGGCCTCTGACATACACATTGAACCAAAAAGAGACAACAGCCTCATAAGGTTCAGGATTGATGGAATCTTGCATGATATCCACAGAATGCCAAGGGCTGTCCATCCTGCAATAACATCGCGTATCAAGACACTCGCAAGAATGGATATAGCAGAAAAGAGGAGGCCACAGGACGGAAGGATTAAGACCGACCAGGATGGTAAGGAGATAGAACTTCGTGTATCAACCCTTCCAGTCGCATTTGGTGAAAAGGTTGTTATAAGGATCTTTGATCCAAATGTCCTGATGCAGGATATCGAGGAGCTCGGATTCATGGAGAAGGAATTAAGACTTTTCAGGTCTTTTATATCAAGCCCCCATGGACTCATCCTTGTCACAGGCCCTACAGGAAGTGGAAAAACAACGACCCTCTACTCAGCCTTAAAGACCCTATCAACTTCAGAGGTTAATCTTACAACTATAGAAGACCCCATAGAAATGGTCTATGATAGATTCAATCAGACAGCAGTCCAGCCGCAGATAGGGGTTACATTTGCAAGCAGTCTGAGGACAATCCTCAGACAGGACCCCGATATAATCATGGTTGGTGAGATAAGAGACCTTGAGACAGCAGATAATGCTATACAGGCTGCACTTACAGGGCATCTTGTGCTCTCAACCCTCCATACCAATGATGCGCCGAGCTCTGCCACTCGCCTCCTCGACATCGGAGTCCCGTCTTTCTTAATAAATTCTACACTGATCGGGGTAGTAGCCCAGAGACTTGTAAGAAAGGTCTGTCATTACTGTGTTGAACAATATAATCTCTCTGAAGATGAGTGTTATGTGCTGGGCATCAACTATGATAAGTTTAAAAATATAAAAGTCTCTATAGGACGAGGATGTCCTCAATGCAGAGGCACAGGTTATCTTGGAAGAACAGGCATCTTTGAGGTAATGGAGATCACAGAAAGGATAAGGGCAGCCATAGATAATAAGGCAACACCTTCTGATATTAAAAAGATTGCAAAAGGAGAAGGTCTGGTTACCCTGAGAGAATGTGCAATAAAGAAGATGTTAAAGGGATAACAACCTTTGATGAGGTTATACGGGTAACAGGACTTCTGGGCTAATTTATATTCGCCAACAAATCTTCTTTTCCCTTGCTTCTTCGACTTCCTTCCTCTTTGCCTCATACCCCTTTTTACCCATCATCCCATAGGTAAGATTCTTACCCTCTTCAACACCAGGCTGGTTAAAGGGATTCACCCTGTAAAGAAATCCTGTAAGGGCTGTTACGAGTTCAAAAAAATGGAATAACTGGCCTATATGATATGCATTAATAACTGGCATTGTGATTGTCATGTTCGGCCTTTCTGCCCTTGCAAGTGCAAGTTCTGTGGATTCTTCCTCTGCGGCGATAAGCTCTGAGAGTGTATGGCCTGAGAGGTAATTAAGTCCCTCCATGTCTTTAAATATACGGGGTATTTTTATATCGTCGCCATAGTCATCAACCCTGATGAATATCACGACCTTGTCCTGAGGTCCCTCCATCCATAACTGTAACTGTGAGTGCTGGTCAGTTGTGCCTACAGAAGGATAGGGTGTAAGACCCACACCGAGTTTTCCGAGGCTTTCAGCCCAGAGCTGACAGAACCATTCAGACAGGGATTTCAGGCTGTCAGCATACGGAATCATCACATTAATCTTTCTTTTCTTCTCTGTGTCCATAAGGTAAAGGAGCGTTCCGAATAGATAGGCCGGGTTTTTCCATAACTCAGGTTCAGAGCACTTCTCATGGATGTCTCTCGCACCCCTCAGTAGCTCATTCGAATCAATACCTATAACCTCTGCTGGTAAAAGCCCGACCGGGCTCAATACAGAATATCTACCTGCAACATTAGGTGGCACAGGAAGGGATTTCAATCCCTCTTCATTTACAATCTTTCTGAGGTTGCCCTTCTCAGGGTCTGTTGTGGCTATAAACCTTTTTGGAGCGTCATTGCCAAGTATTTTCTTCATCTCATCCCACAGGATCATAAAGGATGCTGCTGTCTCTGCAGTGCTCCCTGACTTTGATATCACATTTATAGAGGTCTTCTTCAAATCTATCAACGAAAGTATCTGTTTTAATGTCCTCGGGTCAACATTCTCATAAATAAACACCCTCGGCTTTTTCTGGAGGTTATGGAAAGGGCTCAGGGCATCGAGTATTGCCCTCGGTCCGAGGGCAGAGCCCCCAATGCCGAGGATTAAGAAATCCTCTGTTTCTTCTCTGATGTGCCTTGCAATATTCTTTATCTCAGAAGTATCTTGGGAAAGGAGGTCTATGAATGCAAGCTCAGGCCATCGCCTATCTTTTATCTGTTCGTGGGCATCTTCTACCCTGCCCCTGAAACCTTCTATCCGCCGTTCAGAAAGCCCATTCTTACCGATAACCTCCTCCATCATATTAGAAAAATTGAGTTCTATCATCCAGCCCTCCTCTTTGCTAATTCCCCAAATCCAGCGATAAGCAGGGCTGGCTTGAGCGACATCAGAGATTTTTCGGTAACAGTTCTTAGCGAGCTGTAGCGGCCACAGCCTCGATTGTTTGAACCCAGAGGGTAAGTTTCGAGGCTGTAGCGGAAGAAGCTTAGAGCTGTCGAAAAATATCGTAGTAAGCGAAAGCCAGTCCTGCTTATTAAAACCTTTATGTCTGGATTTAAGTAATTCAATCCTGTACCAATGGGTCTCTTATCCCCGCTTCTCTAAAACCCTTTGCCCTGAATACACAACTATCGCACCTGCCGCAGGGACTCTCACCTCCTTCATAGCAGCTCCATGTTAGCGAATAATCAAGTCCCAGCTCAATTCCTTTTTTTATTATCTCTGATTTTTTCATAGAGATAAGCGGTGCCCTTATCATAAACCTTAATCTGCCCTCAACAGATGCCTTTGTTGCAAGGTTTGCCATGTCTTCAAATGCCCTGAGATACTCTGGCCTGCAGTCAGGATAACCGCTATAGTCTACTGCATTCGCACCTATAAAAATATTCTCTACCTCAAGAACTTCTGCCCATGCAAGTGCAAAAGATAAAAATATTGTATTACGTGCAGGAACGTAGGTAACAGGGATTAGTTCGGAGTTCAGAGTTCGGAGTTCGGAGTCTTCTGTATTTTTAAACTTAAAACTTGAAACTTGAAACTTGAAACTATTCTTAGGTACTTCCATCTCCGATGTCAATGCTGAGCCTCCAATCTCCCTCAAATCAAATTTTATTATAAGGTGTTTCTCTACACCGACGCTTGATGCAACTTTCTTTGCTGACACAAGTTCTCTTTTATGTCGCTGGCTGTAATCAAAGCTCAAGGCATATATCTCATAACCTTCTGCCTTTGCTATCGCCATAGTTGTCGAGGAATCAATCCCACCGCTAAGTAACACAACAGCTTTTTTATTTTTCCAGTCACTCATCAAGATAGTTTACACAGTTCTCCCGGTTTTTCGGGTTTCTTGAGTTTATTGAGTCTCTTGGGTTTTAATAACTCAATGAACTGTGTAAACTCAATAAACCCAATGAACTCGATAAACTCAGGTTTTATGTCCTCTGGCCCACCTTTCTCTCAGTACCATCTATAAGTCTGCGGATATTTTCTCTATGGCGTATAACAATAAATACTGTAATAAGAATGGCAACAGGCAGTTTTTCCTTACTGTCAAATATTGCCATGTTCACTGGCAAAAGTCCAAATGATACAAGTGCTCCCATGGATGAATATCTTGTAATCAAGACAACTGCCAGCCATATTATAAGGGTGAACAGGGCTGTCTGTGGAGCGTAAAGGGCAATTACCCCTATGCTTGTGGCAACACCCTTACCTCCCTTAAACCCGAGGAATATAGAAAAATTATGCCCGAAGATTGCTGACAGGCCGACAAGACCCTCATAAAATAGCTCTAATCCAAAATACCTTCCGATAGCTACGGCTGCGGTGCCCTTGAGAACATCGCCGAGGAGGGTTATGGCAGCAGGCCCTTTACCGAGAGACCTTAAAACATTTGTAGCACCTATGTTACCGCTGCCAATCTTCTTCAGGTCAACACCCTTAATCTTTGCAATTATTACACCAAAAGGAATTGAACCAAGGATAAAGGCAAAGATTATAAGCAGGACTATTTTCATCATTCACATCTTCCTCCAGAACGATACTGTGTACTGAACTCCTGATATAACAGACAGCACGAGTGCTATCCAGATGAGGACTATACCAACATCATAGAGATCAATATCAAAAATGCTTCCCATAAGGATAAGGCAGAGGACTGCAATTATCTGTGTGGATGTCTTTATTTTCCCCCCAATCTCAGCAGGGATTACTATGTCTTTTGAAAGGGCAACTGCCCTCAGGCCTGTTACAAGGAATTCCCTTACAATGATGATAATTGCTATCCATGCAGGCAGTCTCTCCATATCAACGAGCACAATCAGAGCAGATATTACTAAGAACTTGTCAGCGATCGGATCAAGTATAATCCCAAACTTTGTTATCTCACCCGAACGTCTCGCAAGATATCCATCGAGGAAATCTGTTATTGAGGCGATGCTGAATACAATAGCACCGAATACTGGATGCTGATAGACTGTGAATACAAAAACTGGAATAAGGACAATCCTGCTCAGGGTGAGAACTGTTGGGAGATTAAGTCTTAGAGTACTCATCTATAATCTCCTGCCAGAGCCCTTTTGCCTTAAGAAGAAAATCACACACCTCTCTAACAGCTCCCCTGCCTCCCCTGTTTCTTGTTATCATCATTGCATCAGCCTTAACCTCATCATCAGCATCTGCAACAGCCACTGAAAATCCCGACCTCTTTAAAAGGGATATGTCCACAATATCATCACCAATATATGCTATCTCACTATCACTAAGGGAGAATTTTTCAACAAGCTGTTTATAAGCATCTCTCTTGTCATGACACTTTTGAAAGACCTCTGTAATCCCGAGCTCCTGGGCCCTTCTCTCAACAACCTTTGAATGTCTGCCTGTAATTATTGCAACATGAATCCCTGCATTAATGAGCATCTTTATTCCATGCCCATCACGCACATGGAAAGATTTAAGCTCATTGCCTTCATTGTCAAGAATGATACTGCCATCAGTGAGCACCCCATCCACATCAAGGATGAGGAGTTTAATTTTTTTAGCGAGGGTTTCGATCTGTTTTTTTGTTTTTTTCATTAAAGTCTCTCTATTATACAAGAACAGCTTGTCACACTTTGAGTGTTCCCATCTTTTCAGCCTCTTCAAGAAATAACCTTACTGCAGTTTTTAACATTTCCCTTGCATGTTCAACATTATTACCACAGCTTGAAATATCAAGCTCAGGACAATAGGCTACATAAGTGTTGTCTTCTTTAAAAACGATAATGTCATAATCTATAGGAATCATATTCCCCTCCTCTTTAATTTCAGCTTTTTACAATTTTTTGTTTTCTAACATGCTCATATTATAAGCAATTTTTTAATTATCTCTATTCCTCCAATCTTGCCTCAATCTCTGATTTAAAATCTTTACACTCAAACAATAAATATCTCATTTACCCTTCTCTGCCATTCCTTCTCATCAATCACCTGAAATTCAATCCCCTTTGAAAATTCTTTATTCAGCTCCTTCCATTCTACTTTCCTGCCTAAGTCATTACAAAACTTAAAAACGTTTCTCTTATACTTACTGTCCTCGCTGCCTTTCAGGTGAACACCCTTTGTTTCAACGACATAAACAGTGCTGAAATCTCTGCCTGTATCATCAGCTTTCGTAAAAATAAAATCAGGATATATTTTGTGCTTGTGCCATCCCTGAATGTAGTAATCCTGCTTTGAAAGATTCCTGTACCACCACAAAAGTTTTTCTTGCTCATCAAGATATATTGCAATGGATTTTTCCATCTCGTTGAATTCTTCTTCCGGTATAAAATCAAAAAGGCTCCTTGCAACTTCCGAATTGTCATCCCTGATGAGTTTCTTGCTGTTCTTTTTCACCGTTATACTCGGTGGAAGTTCATAACCCCCCTTATCGGCAAGAAGAAAAAACCAGAGCTTTTTCTTATCAATCAGGTCTCTGAATATTTTCTCAGACAACCTATCGCGTTCAGCTATCAGATGTTTGCGGGTCTCTTCAATGATAAACGCAAGGTTATTTGCAACTTTCTCTTTACTGTTTTTCTTCAGCAAAGCACCCAAAACCTCTTTCCCGATATCATGTGCAATCCAGGGATTAGGGATAATGTCCAGCAACTGCCTCGTCATAAGAACATGGTCAAGCTTTAATCCACCTCTCCTTGTTAGCCGACCTCTTTCCTCAATTAGTTCCGTCACGTCTTCACTTAGACCCACGGCAATTTCCTGATCCTCTGTTGCTACTTC
>JACRGU010000086.1 GCA_016212245.1 Nitrospirota bacterium | reverse complement strand
TTTGAGGGCATTCGGACATAAATATTAGTCTCTTCTTCCTTAATGCCTGGATAGTGTATCAGGTCAAACCCCCGGTCCTTTGAAAACTTCTTGATAGCGTCTATCTCATCAGAGGTAAATGGTGACCTTTTTATTAGGATGCATATACTTCCCCAGCTACGAATGGCCACAGTCTGCTTTTCAATATCCTTTATCCCAAGCTCCTCCATAGATGTAATAATAGTATTTATGAGCCTTAATTCTATTCTCGGTGGTGGGAGTATAAAGAGGTTTATGCTTAAAAGACCTTCAGGTTTAAGATGACCTATATATTCCCTGAATGCCTCAACAGTGAACCTGTAGTCCTCTGATATCCCGAATGAACCCGTTGGTGCTGTCCCCATTAGTGAAATATCAATAATATCAAAACTCTTATCACTATGTTTTAACCATGACCTCCCAAGTCCTGTCCATGTATTCTGAGAATAGATATTACCTGAAAATTCCTTGAGCTCTTTTTTGATGATTTTTATTAATAGGGGATTACCTTCGATCTTATAAATATCCTTTGAGCCATAATAATCTGCAACAAGGACCTGAAGTCCTCCTCTGGGGTCAAGGATCAATACAGCATCTTTTTTACCTATCTCGTAAGAGAGGGCAGATGGCAAGTATTCAAGGAATTTGAGGGGGCTCGTGGGGGAAACTGCGTTTTCCCCACGCGTAGTTGTTATGGCATTTATCTCGCCTCCATCTATTGAAAAACCGAGCTGTTCTGGAGGCGCATCAAGATACCTGAGGCTCAGGCCAGGGGCGAACCTGACTGCAGGACTTTTAAAAACATCTACTCTGGAAAAGGGGTTGAAATAAGTCTTTAAATGTTTTGCACCAGGATATTTCAGAACAACCTGCAGTCCTTTATATTGAGACATCCTCAGGTTAATAAATGCAGGATGGAAGATTATGAGTAAAAGGTTAAGTAAGATTATAATCAAAGAGGCTGTCTTTAACCCCTTCCTACCAATGATAAATGCTGCTAATAATGCGATTGAGGAGATTACAAAGACAGACTTATCAGGTCCTATAATGGTCATAAGATACAGGACTATTACTGAGCCTATTCCTGCACCGATGAGGTCTGCGCCATAGAGCAGCCCTGATTTCTCACTTATAAAAGAAAATGCTGTGGCGATGATCAATCCTGCAAAGAGAAAGGGAGTCGAAAGTATGAGATAGTAGAGGCCGATATAGAAAAGCTGCATTCTGTCCCAGGATAGTTTGACAGGGTCAAAGGGAATCTGGTTTGATGCCACATAACTCAGTGATATACTGATGCCAAGTGATAATCCGTAAATACCGATGTTTGATGGTTTTTTAAGTCGTGTGTATAGAGACAGCATCGTCCCGCTCGCACCGATACCGAGCATCGCAATACTTATTACCATAAACGCAAAGTGATACCAGAGTGAGATGGAGAATATCCGCATCAGGTTTATCTCATAGGCAAGACCCGAAAGGGAGCAAAGAAATATTACAAAAAATATCTTCGTGTCTCTAATCATAGTGCTAAGAAGATTATATAAAAAATGATGATATGGTATTATTAAAAATAATTTAGCCCTGATTATTCATATGATTTGACTGTTCCCCCTGTGTTTAAAAGAGGTGATAAAAATTTATGGACAATCCTGGTTAGAATTATAATATACGATGAATTCCATCATTGAAAAGATAATACTTTATCTGAAGATGATCAAATTTTCTCATTCCATCTTTGCCCTTCCATTTGCATTTACTGGAGCAATCATTGCTGCATCCGGAATCCCCTCTCCAGGACAGATTTTCTGGATAACCATTGCAATGGTCGGAGCGAGGTCAGGTGCGATGGGACTTAACAGGATAATTGACAGAAAGATTGATAGGGCAAATCCAAGGACCAGAAACAGGGAACTGCCAACCGGGATTATTAAATTATCCGAAGCAGTTTTATTTACAGCAGTATCATTTGCAGTCTTTGTTTTTGCAGCTTATATGCTAAACCCGTTGTGTCTAAAACTTTCTCCTGTTGCCCTTTGTGTGCTTTTTATTTATTCCTATATAAAACGGTTTACATGGGCCTCCCATTTTGTTCTTGGTCTATCGTTATCTGCTGCACCGGTTGGGGCATGGATTGCAGTGAGGGGAACGTTTGATCTGGAAATAATATCAATAGGGATTGCTGTCGTATTCTGGCTTGCAGGCTTTGATACACTCTATGCATTACAGGACATCGAGTTTGATAAATCGCATGGCCTGTATTCTATACCCGAGAGGTTCGGCATAAAAAAGGCTTTAATATCTGCAAGGATATTTCATGTGATAGCATTTCTCATGCTTGTATCTTCAGGTTTTTTATTTAATCTGGGTGTATTTTACTGGCTCGGTATGATGGTTGTTGGAGGGTTGTTTATCTATGAGCATTCCCTTGTGAAAGAAAATGACCTGAGCAGGCTCGATATGGCATTCTTCAACATGAATGGCTATATAAGCATAGCGGTGTTTATTTTCACATTACTGGATTATGTATTGTAGAAAAGGGAAGCCAGAGACTGGCTTCCCTTTTCTATGAGCTACTATATATTATGTTAGAATACTATATATGAGAAGATACATCCTTGCCATAACCGGGGCAAGTGGTTCTATATTTGGTATAAAGGTCCTTGAAGAGCTCCTCAAAACCTCAGAGGTTCATCTAATCATATCATCCCAGTCTTTCGCAATAATCAAAAATGAGACAGGTATAGACTGGAGAGGAGATACAGAGGCCGGGATAGAGAAAAAAATCAGAAAGTATTTCTCTACGAGGAGACTCTATTATCACAGCGAATATAACCTCTCTGCACCGATATCAAGCGGTTCATTCAAGGCCGATGGTATGCTTGTTGTGCCGTGCTCGATGAAGACTCTTTCCGCGATCGCAAATGGATATGCGAATAACCTCATAGAGAGGGCATCAGATGTTACAATTAAAGAAGGCAGGCAACTTTTGCTCTCCCCGAGGGAAATGCCGTTTAGTGCAATCCATCTTGAGAACATGCTCAAGCTTGCGAGGCTGGGTGTAAAGATTGTCCCTCCTGTCCCTGCCTTTTATCATAAACCGAAGGATATTAATGATATTATTGATTTCATTGCAGGTAAAATCCTTGATAGTATTGGTGTAGAGCACAACTTATTTAAACGTTGGGGCTCGAATTAAGGGAAATGCAAGTTGAGTTCAAAATTCTTAGAATGCGATAATTTTTAATAGTATTGCATTCATAAGTCAGACCTAACTTTTTCGAGGAAGGGAACGTATTCATTTCTGCTTAGCACATCAATTCAATAATCCCCATGTTCGGTATCGCTCTAATAATTTTTCATTAACTCGCCTTTCCCTTTTACTATGATTTATATCATATACATCCATAGAGTATCTGTTAAAATAGAATTAAGATGCTAAAAGATAGTTGCCCAGGAAGTAGAGAGATAAGAACTCCATATCCAGAGGATATAAAGTGCTTCTGGTGCGATACTGTTTCTGAGATATGGTCAGATGAGGTAGAGACAATATGCAAGGGATGCGGAAGAACTATCTCACGTGAGATGGAGCCTACATGCATTGATTGGTGTCCTGCAGCAAAGGAATGTGTTGGTATCGAAAAATATGAGAGGCTGATGAAGGGCAGGGATAAATGTGGTGGCGGGGTGGACGGGACTTGAACCCGCGACCTCTGGCTTGACAGGCCAGCGTTCTAACCGGGCTGAACTACCACCCCATTCTTTAAAGTTCGGAGTTTTGAGTTCAGAGTTTTGAGTTTTTAAACTCCTGACTCTCAACTCCAGACTCAGAACTCCAATTTTGCCACAGGCAAAATTGGTGAGTAGGCGGAACAGGGATCGAACCTGTGACCTCAGCCTTGTAAGGGCTGCGCTCTCCCAACTGAGCTATCCGCCCACAAAACAGATACACTTTTACACTTTAATACTATAGAAAATCCCCTTTTGTGTCAACAAGGTAAAAGTTGGGTTTGTTGAGTTTACACTGTTTTTTGTGTTACGGTTAAGGCCATGGATTATTCATGGGTAGTGCTGTCATTGATAGCAGCCTTTACACTCGCAACAAGCGATGCACTTACTAAAAAGGCACTTGCCTCCAGTAATGAATATATAGTTGCATGGCTCAGGCTTGTCTTTTCCCTGCCTCTGTTGTTCATCATCTTTTTATTCATACCTGTGCCTGAACTCGATAAGGATTTTTATACTGCCTTCTTGCTGGCCCTACCACTTGAGATATTATCAATAGTTATGTATATAAGGGCATTGAGGATTTCGCCATTAAGCCTTACACTTCCATTTCTCGCACTTACACCTGTATTTCTTATCTTCATTTCTTATCTCATACTCGGAGAAAAAGTCTCCTTATTGGGTGGCACAGGCATCCTTCTTATTGCATCAGGAAGTTACACCCTGAATATCCATAAAATAAGGAAAGGCATATTCGAGCCATTTAAGGCAATAATGAAAGAGAAAGGCTCAATCTTGATGATAGGTGTTGCACTGATTTACAGTGTTACATCTTCTCTAGGCAAGATGGCTATAGAGCATTCATCTCCGTTGTTTTTTGGGATTACATACTTTACGGCATTGACTTTCCTTTTTACACCTTTTGCATTATATAAAGGCAGGGAAGGGATGGGGGGCTCGTGGGGGAGACAAGGTCTCCCCCACGCACTCCTTCTGCCAGGTATCTTTTACTCTATGATGGTAGTATCCCATATGGTTGCAATGAGCCTTACAAAGGTCGCCTATGTGATATCTGTAAAGAGGATAAGCCTGATAATTGGCGTCATATACGGCTATCTCTTTTTCAGGGAGAGGGACATAAAGGAGAGGCTTTTTGGTGCGATACTGATGTTTATTGGCTTTGTGATGATTGTGACAGCCTCGTGAGTTATGTCTAAAATTCTGGTTCTTCAGACATTTCTGTGGAAAATTAACCACTTCCCAGTTCTTACTTCCATGCGACCGAAAAATAGACATAGAATTCGTAAATCTCAGTAGGACAGCCGTCTCGGCTGTCCTAAGTGGTTAAATCTTTGGACAGGCGGGACGCCTGTCCTACCTGGATTTGGTGCGATTTTAATTTTTTTATCGCTATTTTTCGGATGCGAGTGTGTACTTGACATGCATATAATTTTATTTTATAGTATGCCTAAAGGAGGCATCAAATGAGGGCTACCATAGACATAGATGATAAACTTATAGAGGAGGCAAAGAAACTCACTGCTGTTAAGACCAAGAAGGAGCTTATAAACTTATCACTTAAGGAACTTATAAAGAAAAAAAGGATAGAACACCTTTTAAGCCTGTTTGGAAAATCACCAATAGATATTACCATCAAGGATGTTGAAAAATTTAGAGAAGATGAGTCCTGAGAGATTTCTTGTTGATACAACTGTATGGGTTAAATACCTCCGCGGAGTGGATGCGTCTTTAAAAAATCGTATCAGCGCCCTCGTTTTAGAGGGTAGGGTTTTTACATCAGATATAATAATCATGGAGATATTAAGGGGCGCCAAATCCGACAAAGAATATAATATGCTTTATCAGGATTTTCTTGCACTTCCTCTTCTTGAGATAGACCATAA
The DNA here is from genome assembly GCA_016212245.1 of Nitrospirota bacterium. GTDB lineage: Bacteria > Nitrospirota > Thermodesulfovibrionia > Thermodesulfovibrionales > SM23-35 > JACRGU01. The sequence continues at coordinate 3,430 of JACRGU010000086.1, read as the reverse complement.
TGTTTGGGAAACGGCATGGAAGACCGCTTATAAACTTAGAAAAAGCGGTTTTAATATCCCGATGGCTGATGTGATAATATCAGCAGTTGCGATGTATTATAAATGTACGCTTATGCACTCTGATAAGCATTTTAATCTTTTAGCAAAACACACAGGGCTTAATGTTATTGAGGTATAAGTTTTAATCCTCCCTCTGGTCTTAGTTCTTTATTTTTCAAGGGAAAACCTATAATTGATATGTTATAATCGAGCTATGAAAGAGCGTGCAGCTACTATACTTAAACAGCCCTATCTTAGTTATACAGAGCAACAGTTACTAGAAAGTATCGTCCAAAGAAGTTTTTATTACTATGTTCCTTAAGAAAAAGATAATCCTCAGTTTTCTTATAAGCTCGATAACCATATTGATCTTCTCTGTATTTTTCTGTATAAACTTTGTAGAAATTAAGAAAGGGATACGTAATCTGGAACTGTCTGAGAGTATAAGGAATAAGTCTCTGCAATTACGGCGACATGAAAAAAACTTTTTCCTTTATAGAGACCTTAAAGAGGTTGAGAGCGTTTATAATTATATAAGAGAGATTGAGGCTATTCTCAAAAATGAGAGGTATTCTGATAGTATAGAAAGACTGCAGAGTCTGGAGGATAAGGTAGAGGAGTACAGGCAGAGCTTTAATCGTATTAAAGTTATTGTCGGCGAGTTTCAGGAGGAATTTAACAGGCTCAAGCCATCATATAAACAATACTATGCCTTCTTCCCTCTCGTTGAATCTACCATCTTAGAGCGTCCTATCATGAATGCAGAGCTTTTGAGAGGAATATTTTCACTGCAGCCAGGTAATCCAGCAATCAAGAGTCTTCAAGAATTGAATGATGAAATCAGTGCCCTCAGAAGAAATGGAGAAGAGATATTGAATATTTCTGAAGGCATGGAAAGAATAGCCAGAGGAAAGGTAGAAAAGGCTATTGGCTTTTCGCAACACGCTGCATTGATTCTATTTCCTATCTTCTTTGTTATTGGTTTCGGGACATTATTTGCTATCAGCCACAGCATTGTAAATCGTCTGAAAATATTAACAGGTGCAATAAAAAAGACTGCCAAAGGAGATTTTTCATCATTGCCAATTCCGGCAGGGCAGGATGAAATCGGCGGGCGTACTAATAACCGCTTTTAACAAGATGGAAACAGATTTGATTGCAAGGGAAGAAGAACTTGCAAGAAGGAATGAAGAATTGTTTCAGAGAATTGTTTCAGAGTAAGAAACTTGCCTCCATAGGGACCCTTGCATCTGGAGTAGCCCACGAGCTCAATAATCCACTTAATAATATCTATCTCGCAGCCCAGATACTCTCGAAAGAGGTTAAGGATGAGTATCCTGAGATTATAAAGGATACAGTGAAGGATATCTTCAGTCAGGCATTAAGGGTTAAAGGTTTAGTTGCTGACCTCCTCGATTATACAAGGGAAAAGGAGTATGTATTCAGTGATGTTAACCTGAATCAGACTATAAACAATGCCTTTCAGCAGTTGGTAAAGTCTTCTGATGATCTCTCTTGGTATACAAAGATAAATTTTTCCCTATCTTCTGATAAGCCTGAGACAATCATCAGTGCAGACCATGTCCGGTTAGGGCGCGTCTTTCTTAATCTTTTCAACAATGCTATTGATGCCATGAAGGATGGTGGTAATCTGAATGTAAAAATTATCTCAGAAGATGATACTGTTTCAGTAGAAGTTGCTGATACTGGTAAGGGCATGTCAGAGAAGATACTCGACAGGATATTTGAACCATTTTTTACAACCAAGGAGAAGGGGACAGGCTTAGGACTGGCTATAGTTTATAATATTGTGAAGAGACATAGTGGCGATATAAGTGTTAAAAGCGAAGAGGGTAAGGGCAGCACATTTAAAATAACATTACCGAGGAGACATGAGTCTTAATATCCTTATTGCAGAAGACGAGGAGATAACCCTGAAACACCTGAGTTATGCATTAAAACAGGAAGGATACACTGTTACTGGTGAGAAGGATGGTATTAAGGCATGGGAGAGGATCGAAAAAGAGCAGTTTGACATACTGATAGCCGATATAAAGATGCCTGGCATTGATGGGATCACCCTCATAGAAAAGGTAAAAGATAGATATTCTGAAATTGAGGTGATAATAATTACAGGGTTCGGCAGCATAGACTCTGCTGTGGATGCTATGAAAAAGGGCGCGACTGATTATATAACAAAGCCATTCAACCTCGACGAACTAATCCTCAAGATTAATAAGATTCAGGAAAAAAAAAGCTTACAGAAAGAAAACATAGCCCTTAAGATCTCCCTTGGCCTCAATAAAGACCAGCCCTTTATCGCAAAAAGCAGAATGATGAAAAGGGTGATCGAGATTATCAACAGCATCACCAATTCTGACTGCAATGTGCTGCTTACCGGAGAAAGCGGTGTCGGCAAGGGACTTGTGGCAAACTCATACATTATACAGGATTGAGAAAGGATAAGCCTTTTTTGGCGATTAACTGCGCTATTTTCACAGAGGAGCTTTTAGCAAGCGAATTGTTTGGCCACGAAAAGGGAGCCTTTACAGGGGCTATCAGTTCTAAACAGGGACTCCTTGAAATTGCAAATAACGGCACATTATTCCTCGATGAGATAGCTGAGATGTCACCAAATTTACAGGCCAAGTTATTAAATGTAATAGAGGATAAAGAATTCCTAAGGGTTGGCGGCACAAGACCTATCAGGGTTGATGTCAGAGTTATAGCTGCTACAAATCAGAACATAAATGTCCTCATATCCAATGGTAAGTTCAGAGAAGATTTATATTACAGACTGAATGTTATGGATATCTACATCCCACCTCTCAGGGAGAGAAAAGAAGACATTATCCCGCTCAGCAAACATTTTTTAGAGAAGCATTCCAAAAGGGCTAATAAGAAGATTACTGGCTTTAATAAGGAAGCAATGGATGTGCTCATGTCATACAGTTTTCCGGGCAATGTGAGGGAATTGGAAAATATTATTGAGAGGGCAGTAATCTTAGAAAAGACATCACAGATCAGGCCTGAAAGTATTCCCCAAAGCATAAAGTTGTTTCAGATTGAAACCATTGACCCGAACAGGGTTAAAACAATAGATGACATTAATAAGGAATATGCAGAAAAGGTTCTTGAATTCGCAGAGGGAAATAAATCAAAGGCAGCAGAGTTATTGGGGATTTCAAGGACGAGTCTGTGGAGGATATTGAAGGGAGAGTAGTGCGGTCCTATTTATACGAATGTGCCTTAAACCACTCTGCCGCATCCTGAAGTGAAACCTTCCCGATTGCCATATGAAGGGTAAATTCTTCAAGCTCTTTTTGGGAGGCTTCTAAGTAGTAGCCGTTCATTCTAAGAAAAATACCGGCAGATGTTATGGCAGTCCGTT
>JACRGU010000088.1 GCA_016212245.1 Nitrospirota bacterium | reverse complement strand
GGGGCTCAAACCCTTACCGATGCGCTCACTGAAAAACTTGATGGAAGAGTAAAGCTTGGGGTTTCTGTTAAGGGTCTTGAAAAAGAAGGCGATTTATATAGACTTCATACCTCTGAGGGTATAGCCTATGCAGACATTGTGATTCTTGCAACACCTGCTTATACCTCTTCAGAGATTCTGAGAGATTTTGATTTAAAGCTCTCTAAGGTTCTTCTTGAGATTCCTTATGTCCCTGTATCAGTGGTCTGTTTCGGATATAAAAGGGAAAAGGTATTGCATTCTCTGAATGGATTTGGATTTTTGATTCCTCATAAAGAAAGGCGAAGGATTCTCGGCACACTCTGGGATTCAAGTATATTCCCTAACAGAGCACCAGAGGGCTCCATCCTTCTGAGGAGCATGGTTGGAGGTGCAAAGTCACCTGAACTGGCAATGTTAGAGGACAATGCACTTATAAATACTGTTTTTGATGAACTGAAACCCATAGTTTCTTTAAAGGCTGAGCCTGATATGGTGAGGATTTACAGGTGGGAGAAGGCAATTCCCCAGTATGTGCTCGGTCATGGAGAAAAATTAGGATTTATAGATGAACAGCTTAAATTATATCCCGATTTATATCTTACCGGCAACGCTTACAGGGGTATCGGAATGAATGACTGCATAGAGAATGCTTATAAAATTGTCAAAGAAATCATATCGAAATTCAAAAATTATCGAAGTTGAACTTCGATAATTTTTGAATTTCCTATTTTTCTTGACCATCCACATTTTAGTCTCTATACTTTAAAATGAAACAGCGAGCGTGAGCGAGCGAATGTAATAATATAATAAAATCCTTACATTTAGATTTCCGCAGGGAAGATAAAATGAAACAGCGAGCGTGAGCGAGCGAATGTAAATAATAAAATGCATAGCTCCAAAGGAGCGAATATAATGATAAAAAATTCCTTACATTTATATGATTCTTTAAGAAGCATACAAAATTTCCTTTCATTTGTGTTTCCTGCACCAAATTGCAGGGAACACTAAATAAGAAATAGGGAGGAATTATGGATATTGATTTAAAGAGGATACTTATACCTTCAGCCATAGCGTTATTGTCAGCCTCTATATTAAAGGAATTCGTTGACCAGTATCCTGTCCAGCATGAATTGAGAAAGAGAATCTTCAAGAGATTTAAAGAAGAAGGGGTAGAGATACCTTTTCCTCACAGGACAGTCTATTTAAGAGAAGAAAAGGATTGGAAGTGTTGATGGAACTGGAATTCTTAAAATCTCTGGTCATTATTTTTGGCGTCTCGGCGATAGTTGTCTTCCTACTTAATAAACTGAAGATTCCGTCCATTGTCGGTTTTCTCATTGCAGGCACTATGATTGGGCCTCACGGCATCGGAATAATTAAAGATACCCACTCTGTTGAGATTCTTGCAGAAGTTGGTGTTATACTCCTGCTTTTTACCATAGGTATTGAATTTTCCATGGCAAAACTCTTAAGGATAAAAAAGGCAGTCGCAGGCGGCGGAGGAGTGCAGGTATTGCTCACCATTATCTTATCAGCCACTGCTGTCTATCTCGCAACAGGAAATATTAATAGGTCTGTCTTTTTCGGATTCCTCATTGCATTAAGCAGTACAGCTATAGTCTTAAAAATGCTTGCAGAAAGAGGAGAGACGGACACACCGCATGGACGCACCATGATAGGCATCCTGATATTTCAGGATTTCTGTGTTGTGCCGTTGATGCTCCTCATCCCTACTCTGTCGGGAGAAGGAATAAATGTAATAGATATAACAATAAAAATGGGGAAGGCAGCCCTGATTATAACAGTTGTGCTTATGAGTGCGAGGTGGATAGTTCCTAATCTTCTTCATCAGGTTGTGCGCACAAGAAGCCGTGAGCTTTTTATAACCACGATTATATTTCTGTGCATCAGCATAGCACTTTTGACTTCAAAGTTCGGTCTTTCCCTTGCCCTCGGGGCATTCCTCGCGGGTCTTATAATATCAGAGTCGGAGTACGCTCATCAGGCAACGTCAGATATACTGCCTTTTAAAGAAAGCTTTATGGGCTTATTTTTTGTCTCTGTAGGAATGCTGATGAATGTTGGTTATATGGCGGGAAACTGGCAGAAGATAACCATAACAGTTGCGTCAATATTCGGACTCAAGATAATTACAGGGGTAATCTCCGCTCTGGTAATAGGAAATCCTGTTAGAACTGCTGTTCACGCGGGTCTCGGCATTGCTCAGATTGGTGAGTTTTCCTTTGTGCTTGCAATAGCGGGAAAGGCATCAGGACTTATATCAGGAGATTTTTATCAGATTTTTCTCTCATCTTCGGTTATAACTATGATGGCGACTCCTTTTGTATTAAAGGCTGCGCCGACAATATCTGCGTGGATAACCGCAAGACATCTGTTTGAGAGGATTGCAAGACTTAAAAAAATTCAGGAAGGAAAGGAATTCACCGGGAGAAAGAAAAACCATGTAGTAATTGTTGGCTTTGGTTTAAATGGAAAAAACCTCGCTAATGTGTTAAAAGAAACAGCCATACCTTATGTGGTACTCGAGATGAACAGTGACACTGTAAGGGAGATGAAGAAGAAAGGAGAGCCTATATATTATGGCGATGGGACATCCAAAGAGATACTGCATAAACTCGGTATTGAAAAGGCGAGGCTTCTTGTTGTGGCTATATCCGATCCCGCTTCCACAAGAACAATAGTAT
>JACRGU010000087.1 GCA_016212245.1 Nitrospirota bacterium | reverse complement strand
TTTTTCTTCATAGAACCTCTTTGTATCTTCTATCCGGAGCATTATACTTTCCATCTCTATGATTCTGTCTTTATACTGGATCTCCTGTGCTTCTATCTCTTTCTTTAATCCCTCTATCTCCTCTCCTGCCCTTATATCCTCATCCGAGAGGTCATCGAGCCGCTTCTTCATAAGCTCGATATGCTCTTCATCCCTCTCTATCCTGCTCACAAGCTCAAACTCCTCCTGCTTTAGTCCTGACAGGGTTTTCTCTTCTGTCGTCAATTCTGTCCTTAAAGTCTCCAGCCTGTTCTTTGCTGACGAGCCTCTTGCCGATGCTTCTACCTCTTTTTCCTTATAGGAGTTATATTCAGTCTCTGTGCTGCCCAGCAGAGCCCTTACATTTTTTATTTCAGAAGAGAGAATTTTTAAACCCAGCTCTTTCATCTCCCCGCGGTAATTCTTATATCTTTCCGCCTTATTCGCCTGCCTCTTTAACGAGTTCATCTGCCTCTCGAGCTCTCCGACAATATCCCCGATTCTAAGCAGGTTCTGCTGGGAGGATTCAAGCTTATGTATGGCGGCATTTCTCCTGTGCTTATACTTCATCACACCCGCAGCCTCTTCGATTATAAACCTCCTGTCTTCGGGCTTCGAGCTTATAATCTTGTTTACCTGCCCCTGCTCTATTATGGAGAAGCCCCTTGTGCTTACTCCTGTATCGAGAAACAGGTCTACTACATCTTTGAGCCTGCAGGGGGTCTTATTTATGTAATATTCGCTTTCGCCCGACCTGAAAAGCCTCCTTGCCACGGTAATATCTTCATAAGCCGAAAGCCCGGGCGCGGTTACGGCGCCTTTAAGATTTGTGATTGTAAGAGAAACCTCTGCTATGTTGAGTGGTTTTCTAACCTCGCTTCCATTGAATATAAAATCATCCATCTTGTTCCCGCGGAGCATCTTTGAGCTCTGCTCCCCGAGCACCCACCGTATGGCATCGCATATATTGCTCTTGCCGCAGCCGTTTGGTCCCACGATAGCGGTAATCCCTTCCTCAAACTCCAGCTTCGTCTCATCCACAAAGGATTTAAAACCTATTAATTCGAGAGATTTAAAATACATAGACACATCTCCTCTTCTTTAGCCTCAGACGGACACAGACTAAAGAAAAAAATATTTTAAGGAAATTATAAATTTTTGCCACAGAGTTCACAGCATGGCTTCGCCACAACCCAAAAACTACAAAAGCAGCCACAGATGAACGCAGATGAACACAGATAGAAAAAGATTTTTAAAAGCTTTTATCTGCGTAAATCTGTGTGTATCTGTGGCTTCAATTATTTTTTGTTGTTTAGTCTGTGAAAGTCTGTGGCTATTTTAAACACTAAAATATCACAGCATGGTATTTTTGTAAAGGAAAAAATACAATTACTTGTATATTTTTTTTAAATGACCACAATATGTAGTATCTATAATTATTGTATAAATTTACCCCGTTAGAAATATTACGGACAGATAGGACATTTCTAACGGGGTTTATAAATGTTCTCCCAAAAAGCTCTTATTTTGTGGTATAAATCGTTTCGAGCTTGAGGATAGGGATGATAAGATTGAAAAGGCGTTAAAGGAATATGCCTATAAAGAGCCGAGACTGGCAGAGATACTTCGGAATGTTGGAATAATGTAAGGTGTTTTTTCTTATATTTCAAGACCTACTGCATAAAAAATTATCTTACCTTCCTCTTTTCCTTTATGTCTTCTATTATATCCTTAACACTCAAACCCTTCAGCAATCGTTCCCTTTCCCTGGTATAATCTCCTACCCCCCCTTCATATTGCTGTAGAAATCGCACCATTCCTATAGGTCCAAGTGTCTTTTCCAGAGCTTCTAAGCCCAATTTTCTTATATCAATTGGACTTAATGTTTGAATACTCATTTTAAATCACCTCCATTATCCATCTTAAAGGGTTTTCTACCCTTACCGTTAGAACATCTCCCCTGAGAAAAGCATTACTTAAAAACTTGTCATCTGTTGTCAATAAAACATTTGCATTACCCTTTTCGGCACAGGCTATATGTAAAGCATCAAAGGACTCAAAGCCCAAATTTTCCAATTCTATCGCTCTCTTTTCTACACCGCTGTCAACAACAATGTGAGACTTCAATAAATGGTATAGAATATTAACCTTTTGTCTTTTATCATCGTCAGATATTTTTGAGATTTCAACCTCGATAACTTCGCTACCTATAAAAATCCATTTTTCGGATTGACCGCGACTAAGAATAGTAAGAACTGCCTCCGATTCGATACGGACTCTATCCTGACTATGGTCATCAAACGGTCTGTTCAGGCAGCAAACATCAAGGTAAATTCTCATAAGTTGCTTTTATTTTATCATATATCAGGATGAGAAGTGGAAAAAGATTTATACTGGGGAGACTTTTTTCTGAAAGAAATCAAAAAAAGGAAAGGTTCTGTATGAACGAAATTACTAAGGAATGGATAGAAAAAGCTGAAGGTGATTATCATACAGCTTTAACATATATCAAGCGACCATTTCAAGTCTCAGTTTTTCAATTCTTGAGCGGACAGGTTTCAACTCTGTAATAGTTACATAGATTATAGGCTGTTCTTTTTCTGCAGCCTTCAATGAAGTTTCCTTAGCCCATTGATTGAATCCCTCATCACCCTCTATCTGCATAACAACAAGGGCATTGTCTGGTATCTTCTCGGCAAATTCTGGATGTTCAAGAATATAACGGTCAAACTCCTTTACCATCATACTATTTTTTTCTATAAACCCTTCTTTTCTTAACATGGAAATTCTCCTCTAAAAAATCTCTCACTGTAATACTGCCAATTCTCATTAATATCATCGTCAGCCATGGTGAGGGCATCGTCATAATCAAGATAAAGCGTAACCTTTCTCTGCTCACCTTTTCTGTTATAACAGTCTTTGTGGGTAAAATCGTGAGCACAATCATATCGGATAACTTCTTTCCATATATCACCAACCTTTATCTCCAATTGAACCATAAATACTGTAACTTTTCCTGATGTTGTTTTATGATAATGCCTTTTTCTTACATCTAAATCAAACATGATGAGATATTGTTTTTCCGGCATTGTTTTTATTATATCACGCAGAAAGATAAAACAGCAAAAAAATTGAAAGTCTTAC
>JACRGU010000089.1 GCA_016212245.1 Nitrospirota bacterium | reverse complement strand
TTGTCAGGTGAAAAACCCATCTCAAAGCAGGGAATTTCACCCAGTATCCTTTTAAATATATCCAGGACATTAAGCACTGCGGATTTATCCCAGAATGGTATGAGGCTATTTTTAATTAGCTGTGGAAGGCCCTCAGATAAGGATAATCTGCGTAAATAATTCTCAGGTGAATGCCTTATAAAAAAGATTCCTTTTAATTCTGCCTTAGCCATTGAGGCAACAGGAAGTTCACCATACCATGGAGTCCCATAAACAAACCACTTGTTACGGTATTTCCTCACTGCCAGCCGGTCATCGCTGAGGAGGTCTTTTTCCTTAACTTCACCTCTCAGTAATTTTATTAAAGTGGACTTTCCTGCCCCTGATGGACCTACAAAACAGATGCCCTTGCCCTGCCAGATCAGGCCAGAGGAATGCAATAAAAATCCCCGCCTATCACTTAAGAGATTTATAAGGATGAACTGGTCAATGAATCTCCTGAAGAGTTCAAAGACATGCCTCTTATAAATTATTCCTTTTGTGTAATCGGGATTAAAGATGACTACCTCATCAGGCATTCCTTTTACACCAACCTGAAGGACATTCCTTCCATCTATATGGGATAATTGCCAGTTTCCTGCAGGATTAAAGATACATTTATTAAGCCTGAGATTTGGTGGCTCTTCTAACCTTAGCTCTAAGTGGCAATGCGGGGAGTTAGTCTCAGTCCTGAAATCCTTATAAAAATCTATATCTGCAAAACGGTTAAGGTCTATATGGCTGTCAACACTGATAATAATATCGGCAATATCTATTGATAGCCTGTTTAGAGGCTTATACATCTGTGTCCATCTGTGAAACAAAAAATTAACTTACCGCATAAGTGGCACTGCATCTGCTGCAAGCCCTGCTTACCCGAGAGTTGGTGGTTGATGTACGAGTCGCACGACAGGCAGTAAGGAGAGTCTCCTCCATCAGGAGTTTCACCTCTTTGATTTCAGGCTTCCTGTAAGGCTTTTTCATCTTTCACCTCCCTAATTTTTTCCAGAAATCTCTTTTCTAAGTATAAGGCATGCTCACAGAGATAATCTACTTTCCCGTCTAATCTTTTGGTCTCCAGTTCTGCCCAGGCAGCGCAGCTCAGACAGATGTAGACCATACTGCATGCCCTGCATTCAGGTGTGATAAAATCCCGAGTACCATTCCCGTAATCACCAATTAGTTTTCCCCACGCATCCCTGAAGGAGCCCTCTCTTAAGGGGTACTGAAAACTTAAAAACATACAGCAGGGACTTAAGATTCCATAAGGGTTGATATTAAAGGCATTTATCCCTGCTGTGCAGATGAAGGTAGCGTTATAATCCCTCTTATAGAACTCAGAAAATATTTCCTTATATATCATAAGGTCTCTCTCAGTTTGAAGTGCTAAATCTACACTCTTTTCCACAGGCAGGCGATACTTAAGAGGGGTTTTCTCTCCATCTATGCGTGGACAGATAAGGCAATCAAATCTAAACTCCACACCGAGGTCCCTTGCTAAGTTCTGCATATTGGGAAGGTCATGGTAATTTAAGGTCATGAGCATAGTCTTCAGGGAGAATGAGACCTTATATCTCAGGAGATTGTTTATTCCTTTTAATGTCTTTTCAAAAGAGCCTCTAATTCGGGTGATATTATCATGAACTGAAGGGTCTGAGCCATAAATGCTTATCTCTATTCCTAATGGAGGAAATTCCGCAAAATATTTAGCCACATCTTCAGTAATCAGGCTACCATTTGTAAAGACCTCTAATAGAATCCCCTTCTTTAGGGTATAGAGATATATATCCCAGAAGTCTTCTCTGATTAAGACATCTCCTCCGGTAAATAGAAGCCAGAGACAGCCTTCCTCTGTAATCTCATCAAGGATTCTCTTTATCTCATCGAGTTTAAGTTCATCCTTTTTTCTTTTATCATTGAGGCTCAGGTTACAATAGCAATGCCTGCATGCCTGATTACAGCGGTGGGTGAGCTCCCAGATTCCCATATAAGGAATGCGTCTCTCTATAGTTGCCTTATCCAGGGAAGAGGAAAATTCAGTAAATCTCCTCTGAGGTATAGAACAGGGTATCATTTAATCAGCTCTCTTTTAAATAGCAAACTTATAAACCTTGAGACATCCTTCTCAATAGTCTCCCTTGTGACATCGAATTGTTCTCCGAGGATATCAGTAATCTGAACTATGGAATACCTGCCGTCCAGTAATTCCCATATTACACGACCCACATTATTTAATCTTAACAACTTATGCCGATACGGGTCAACAATTATGAGCTCATCACCTATTAGTTTATAGGAGACTGAACTGTTTCTTACAAAACATCTATCTTTGTCCATATTATTGCCTTAAGATGATTTATAAAGAGCTTCATTGCCCGTTTTATCTCATCCCATGCACAATAATAAAACCCTTTTCTCAGATAAAGCCGGAATAAACGGAAATGGACACGGGGGTCAATGAAGCCATACATCACTGTCTGCTTATAATACCCTATGGCTTTATCAATATCTTTATTTTTTTCAGAGGATTTTGCCAGCCACAGATATGGAAGGGGCTCCTCTGATTCAATGTCTTTTGCCTTAAGAAATAAATCTTCTGCCTCCTTAAATCTTCCTCTCTTAAAATAGACAATCCCCAATCCCAGGAGGGCATCAATTGAGCTTCTATTAATCTGCAGGGATTGGCTGAAGTATTTCTCTGCCTCGTTAAATTTTTTATGACTTAAGGAGATACGACCCAATCCATTTAAGACAGAGGTATTCTCCGGGTCTATGGAGAGGAATCCTTTATAGACATCTTCTGCCTCTTTTAATTTTCCTATCTCCTCGTATATTATGCCATTGTTATTATAAGAGGTTTTATATGAAGCGTCTAATTGAATCGCCCTTTGATAAAAATCACCTGCCAGATTGGTATCCCCCAGATTTAAATAAAGAAGGCAGAGATTGTAGTAAATTGAGGCATCGCTATCATCAAGGCTTAAGGCATCCTCATAAGCCTTTATACATTCCCTGTAGCGAGCCTTCTTTTCATATTCCATTGCCCTCCTCTTATATTGAATGATATTCCTTGTCCGTTCGTTCAGGGCATCTTCAAATAGGAGGCGCAGCTCTTCCCCAAGGTATTTATATCTTAAAGGGGTAAAACCACCTTCAACAGAATAGGCAATAGTAAGGATATCTATGTTTGTTACCCTTGAGGCAAGACTCTCTACAAGTTGCTCTGG
>JACRGU010000085.1 GCA_016212245.1 Nitrospirota bacterium | reverse complement strand
GGGTCTCGATTGATGCTGACACTTATGGTTATCCTGGAATAAGTGAATATGGCCACACACCTCTGCTAATCAATGGTTCAAGAAAGGTTGAGATTAAGGACTTCTATAAGGAATTTAGTGAGACCTCTTTACCCTTCTCATTCGCAAAGCACTCTCTTTATAAAGGTGATAGCTTTATGGTCGGCGCCTTACCGAGAATCCTGAACTCTGGTAATAAATTAAAGGGTGAGGCAGCAAGATTGAAGAATATTCTGATGTATGAGATACCTAAAAGCACCTATGCGAATAATCTATGCCAGGGCATAGAGATAGTCTATTCCCTTGAGAGGTGTATTGAGATAATCGATCTCCTCTGTAGCGGCAACATAGATGCCATCCCTACCTGTCACCCGTCACCTGTTACCCCTCACTCGTCTACAGGCATTGCAGCAATCGAGGCACCGAGGGGTCTGCTGATTCATACCTATACCTTTGATAATATAGGATATGTCCAGGATGGGAATATTACAACCCCAACCGCTTTAAACCTGTCTGATATGGAAAGAAATTTAAAAATCCTTGCAGAAGAATTAATCAAAGAGAAAAAAGATATCAGGCCCGATCTCGAAACCCTAGTTCGAGCTTATGACCCCTGTATATCATGCTCGGTGCATATTGTACAGCTTTAAATCATGATAGCGATTGTTGACTATGGGATGGGAAATCTGAGAAGCGTTGAGAAAGGCTTCCAGAAAGTTGGTGTGGATGTGAAGGTGACCTCCAACCCCAGGGATATTGATGACGCGGATGGAATTGTCCTTCCTGGTGTTGGTGCATTCAGGGACTGTATGAAAAACCTCACTGATATGTCCCTCACAGAGCCGATTGTAAGGGCGATACAGAAAGGCAACCCCTATCTCGGCATCTGCCTTGGATTACAGATATTATTTACAGAATCAGAAGAGTTTGGTTTATGCAAAGGACTTAATATTTTCAACGGAAAGGTTGTGAGGTTTAGATTTGATAGCAAGAATTCAGTCCCCCCCACCCATCCCTCCCCCTCGAGGGGGGAGGGCAAGGGAGGGGGTGAGGGTCTGAACTCTAACTTGAAGATCCCTCATATGGGCTGGAACAATGTAAAGATTCTCAGAAGGCCTCCAATCTTTGATGGCATACAGGATGAGGCGTTTTTCTATTTTGTCCACTCCTTCTATGTTGTACCTGATGATAATGATGTAGTTGCAACTACAACTGAGTACGGTATAACCTTCACCTCTATGGTCTGGAAGGAGAATATCTTTGCAATGCAGTTTCACCCTGAAAAAAGCCAGGAACTTGGCCTCAAGGTCTTGAAGGGTTTTGGTGACTTTGTAAAAAAGGCATGAGCATTTCCCTTACGGTCTGGCCTGTAACAGGATGCCTTTTATCAGGTGCTATCTCACACAGGGGGGTTAAAACAAACTCACGCTCATGCATGAATGGATGTGGAACCTCCATGTCAGGCCCTTTAATTACCAGATTATCGTAAAAAAGGATATCAAGGTCAATAACACGGGGTCCCCACTTTGATGTTTTCTCTCTTCCGAGTTCCTTCTCTATCTCTTTAAGTATTTTTAGCAGTTCCTTTGCCCCTTCTTCCCCTTTTCCCAGCTTCTCATCTTCTACTTTAACCTCTATTGCCATATTGATAAACCTGGACTGGTCTTTCACACCCCACGGCGCTGTCTCATACATGGAAGAACGATTTGTGACAGTTATCCCCCTTTTTTGCAGGAGTTTGATTGCACGAAGACAGTTATCCTGCCTGTTACCGAGATTGGAACCAATACCTATGTAAGCTATAGGCACCTCCCGATCCTCCCCACCGCCTCTTTAATCCTCTCAACAGGCACAGTTAACGCAAACCTGACATATCCTTCGCCTGGTGCACCAAAACCATTGCCGGGTGTTGCCAGCACTCCTGCCCTATTAAGGAGATGGGTCACAAAACCAGCTGAATCAAAACCGGATGGTACTTTTGTCCAGATGTAGAAAGTCGCATGTGGTTTAGTCAGATGCATGCCGAGCTTTTTCAATCCGCTATAAAGTGTATCTCTTCTCTCCTGGTAAATCTTCCTTATCTCTGAGGGAATCCTGTCGTCTGTATCAAGTGCAGCTATGGCTGCTTCCTGTATGGCCTGGAAGACTCCCGAGTCGAGGTTTGTCTTTATCTTGCCGAGACCTGCTATGACCTCCCTGTTACCCACAACAAACCCTATCCTCCATCCTGTCATGTTGTATGTCTTTGAGAGCGAATGGAACTCAATGCCTACATCCTTTGCACCAGCAATCTCCATGAAACTCAACGGCTTTTCATTATCGTAATATATCTCGGAATATGAAGCATCGTGGCATACTATGATGTTGTATTTTAGCGCGAGGTCTATGACCTCCCTGTAGAACCTCTTAGGTGCTGTTGCAGAAGTAGGGTTATTGGGATAATTTATGAACATCAGTTTTGCCTTTATAAATATCTTACGTGGTATTGACTTGAAATCAGGCAGGAAGCGATTCTCTTCTGTCAGAGGCATTATATAGCTTTCACCGCCAGCAAACAATGTGCCTACAGGATAAACAGGATAACCTGGGGATGGTACAAGCGCTATATCACCTGGATTGATAAATGCTAATGGAATATGGCCTATACCCTCCTTTGAACCTATCAGAGAAAGCACCTCTGTCTTCGGGTCAAGACTGACCCTGAACCTCCTCTTATACCACCTCGCAACAGCCTCTCTGTAAGAAAGCATGCCCTCATAGGAAGGATAGCGATGATGAACAGGTTTTTCGACAGCCTTCTTCATAGCTTCAACAATATGTGATGGAGTAGGAATATCAGGGTCACCTATGCTAAAGTCTATGAGGTCCACACCTTTCGAGATTGCCTTCTGTTTCATCTCATCTATAGATGCGAACAGATAAGGTGGAAGATGTTTTACACGTGAAGCGAGTTTAACAGAGATCTTTGTCTTCAAGACTACCTCCTGATTTTTTTGCTGGTTATTATAAATGATTAGGAAATTAAAAATGCAAAATTTAAAATTTTTGATTTTAAATTTTTATGTCATAAGAGGATTTAAGAGGGGTCGCGGAGGGGGCTTTGCCCCTTCCGCAATGTACTAAAATTATTTTTTCTCTGCTGGCTTTGCTGCCGGTTTTGCTGCCGGCTTTGCAGGTTCAGCTGGTTTTGCTGGCTCAGCCTTCTTCTCTGCAGGCTTTGCCTCAACCTTCTTTACAGACTTGGCAGTATTCTTGCCATCCGCAGTGGTGTACTGTACTTTAACCTTATCGCCAACCTTAACACCTGCGAGCATCTTCTCATCAACTGTAACAACAGTCTCCTTCTTCTTTTTGTCCACTACAGTGATGGTTTTAGCTGTCGCATCAACTGCCTTGACCTCACCGGTAACATGTTTTACCTTTGCCGGTGCCTTCTTCTCAGCCGTTGCTGGCTCAGCCTTCTTTGCTGGGGCAGGGGCTGCCTTTTTCTCTTCTGCTGCAAAGGATATAGAGGTAAGGGCAAATACAAAGAGTACTGCTACGATAATCGCTATCGCCTTTTTCATCAAAATCACCTCCTTTCTATTATGGAGTGTGTGCGACCTTTGATAGACGCACTATTCTTTCCAAAAAGATATTAAATATACAATAAGTATGCCAGAGCTAAATTGCCTATAAATACAGGGGTGTATTGCATGCAATACACCCCTGTATTTATCTCTTTTTAGGAAAGGGTATCCTTTTTTGGGGAACGGAGATTAAACTTCTCCCACCTGTACCAGAAGGTCTTATAGCTCATCCCGAGAAGCCTTGCCGCTTTTGCCGCCACACCACCGGCCTTTGTCATTGCCTTTTTCATAAGCTCTTTCTCCATCTCCTCAAAATTTATCCCCTCATCTGGAAGATCGAAATCAAGAATCCCGTTTCCCTGTGAAAACCTGAGTTCGCTCTTTATGTCTTTAAGGTTTATAGAAGAAGTCTCGCACATAAGCACTGCACGCTCTATAACAGACTCAAGTTGCCTTATATTCCCTGGCCAGTGGTATTCTATGAGCGCCTTCATTGCACCTTCATCAATGCCCTTTATCCTCTTACCGAACTCCTGATTATACTTCTTAAGGAAGAAAAGTATGAGTTCAGGTATGTCTTCCTTCCTTTCCCGGAGGGGGGGAAGCTCTACTGTCACGACTTTGAGCCTGTAATAAAGATCCTCTCTGAACGCCCCCTTACTCAATTCCTTCTCAATGTCCCTGTTTGTTGCAGCAATAATCCTGACATCGACCTTTATTGTATCCCTTCCGCCAAGCCTCCTTATCTCTTTGTCCTGCAGTACACGCAATATCTTGGACTGGGTCATCTGGGGTAGGTCTCCGACTTCATCCAGAAAAAGTGTGCCGCCGTTTGTAGCCTCGATAAGCCCTATTCTCCTCGAAAGGGCACCGGTAAATGCCCCTATTTCATAGCCAAAGAGTTCACTTTCAAGAAGGTTCTCTGGAATTGCAGCACAGTTTATTGCTGTGAATGGCTTTGTACGCCTCAGGCTGTTATAGTGTATGGCTCTTGCCACAAGCTCTTTACCTGTGCCACTTTCTCCAAGTATAAGTACTGTTGCTGGGCTTGAAGAGACTTTTTTCATTATCTCGACTGCTTCTACCATTTTTCTTGAATGGCCGATAATACCTTCTATCCTGAACCTGTCAAACAGGGCTTTCTGAAGCTGTAGATTTTCTTTCAGTAGCTCAGCCCTTTCAACCGCCCTTTTAACCGTTATCAGAAGCACATCCTTATCGAGAGGCTTGGTGAGATAATCAAAGGCACCCTTTTTAATCGCCTCAACAGCAGAGGAAATGGTCCCATATGCAGTCATAATGACCATTGACGGCTCAAAAGGCTCTCCGGGTATAGACTCAATAAGTTCTATCCCATCCATGCCTTCCATCTTAAGGTCAGTCAGAACTACGTCAGGGTTAAACTCTTTCACAATCTTCAGTCCTTCTTCACCTGATGAGGCAGTATAGGTCTCGTATCCCTCACCATCGAGTATTGTCTTGAGAATATCACGCTGGAGGGGTTCATTATCAACCACCAGCACAACAGCCACCTTATACCTCCCTTAAGTTCGTCTTCTGTCATTGCGAGCCTGAAGGGCGTGGCAATTTCCTTGGGATTGCTTCGTCGCTCCGCTCCTCGCAATGACACTTAATAATGTAAAAAACACGAATGTCTCCTCACTTTATAGGCAAAGATATCGTTACAGTGCTCCCCTTCCCTTCCTCACTCTTAAAGTCTACCCTGCCGCCGTGCTCCTCGACAACCCTTTTTGTCATAGCGAGACCGAGGCCAAGTCCTGTACTCCTCGTTGAGAAAAATGGCTCAAAGACCTTTGGCAGATTCTCCTTAGAAACACCGATACCAGTATCCTCAATAATAATAGAAAACCTGCTGTCAGATGCCTCTGTGCTCACAGTAAGGTCTCCTCCAGCAGGCATTGCCTGAAATGCGTTGAGGATAACATTAAATATACATGTCTTGATTAATTCAGGGTCTAAATAGAGTTTGGGAAGTTCTCCAAATTGACGATGTATCTTGATACCATCCTCTTGCGCCTTTACCCATACTAATTCCATAAGGTCCTCGATAATCTTGCTGACATCGGTCTCCTGGATGTCCAGTTTTAACGGCTTTCCATAGTCAAGGAAATCTCTAACAAGGTTATTGAGTCGCTGGATTTCCTGTTTTATACTCACCATGAGTGATTCAAACTTCTCTTTTTTATCCCTCTCTGACGGTGCATATCTTTCCCTTAAATGGTCTATACTCAGGCTTATAAAATTAAGAGGATTCCTCAATTCATGTGCTATATTTCTTGAAAGCTGTCCTATCCCGGACAGGTGTTCGGCCTCTCGTAGTTTTTCCTCAAGTGCACGTTCCTCCCTGAGTTTCTGAACCATAAAGCTAAAACTCTGTGTCAGCTCTCCTATTTCATCCTTCCTGTCTGTGGTGAGGTCCTGATTGAGGTCACCTGCTGCCACCCTCTGTGCAGCATTAACTATATTATGTATCGGCTTTGTGTACATCCATGAAAGAAACATTGCGATAATTACGCCGAGGCCGAATACAAGAAAGGCTGCAGCCACCCTTTTTATAGCACTCATCCTAAGGACTTTTGAAAAGTCATCTATATTTATTTTCAGATGAATGTACCCGTAATGCGCATTACTGGCAACTACGGGGAGGATAACATTATAGACCTTTCCCTCTTTGGAAACAGGCTCTCCAAGTTCTGCCTTTATGATGCGCTGCTTTTTCTTCGGGCTGACAGGTTCTCCAACCTTCATCGGGTTTGTGCTGGCAATAATCTCATCTGTATTACTGATAATAGAAATCTCTTTTACACCTTTAGCATTCAATTTCTGGAGATAATTGTAAAGCCGCATCTCATCGGTAGGACCACTGCCTGTGACCTCTTCAACGCCAACCTGAATCGCCTTTGAAAGATCTGCTGTCTGTTTTTCGAGTTCTGCAAGCAGGGCCTTTTCTGTCTGCCCATAAAAAAAGAGCAGTATCGAGACGAGGATGAGGCTGAGGAAGAGCATCATCCCGATTAGTTTTTTATTCAGCGGGAGGTTAAGGAAATAATTTCTGAGCATTTATGGATATTTTATATGCAATATGTATCTATAAGTCAATGTTCTGTGTAGAGCTGTTCTTTGCTCTTTGGTATTTTTTTCTGTTAAAATTCTCTGTGTTTTTACAGCAATTGATAAACGGCCTGACATTAGGTGGTGTGTATGCACTCATCGCACTTGGGTACACTATGGTCTACGGCATCCTCGAACTCATAAATTTTGCCCATGGTGAGATTTATATGCTCGGCGCATACCTCGGCATCATATTTCTCGGCTTTTTTACTGCAATTGGCCTGACCTCCTATAGCCTTCCACTCGCCCTGATGCTGACTTTTCTTCTATCCATAATCTTTTGTTCCTCCTACGGGGTTACAATAGAAAAGATAGCCTACAAGCCCCTGAGAAAGGCTCCTCGATTAAGCCCACTCATAAGTGCAATCGGTGTATCCATATTCCTGCAGAACTATGTAATGCTCACACAGGGAGCTACAGACAAGGTCTTTCCAGATCTGTTTGGAATCGCCGGATTCGAGTTCATGTCAGTGAGAATGACCTACCTGCAACTTTTTATTATACTCACATCTACAATATTAATGATATCCCTGCATCTATTTGTGATAAAGACAAGGATGGGTAAGGCAATGAGGGCGGTTGCACAGGACAAGACAATGGCCTCTCTTGTGGGCATCAACATAGATACTGTTATCTCAATGACATTCATCATCGGTTCGGGCCTTGCTGCTGTAGCAGGTCTTATGGTTGCCATGTACTACGGACTTGTCAATTATTCCATCGGCTATATTGCAGGCATAAAGGCATTTACTGCAGCGGTTTTGGGTGGAATAGGCAGTATACCAGGTGCGATGTTTGGAGGCATTCTCCTAGGGCTTGTCGAAAGCCTCGGTGCAAGTTATATATCGAGTGAATACAAGGATGCCTATGCGTTTATTATCCTGATAATAATCCTTCTTCTCAAACCAGGGGGGCTCTTCGGCAGGGCGGTATGAGGGTAAGATTCATATTAATCGCTCTGTGGTTCTCCATACTCTTTCTTCCATTTAAAGGGATTAAGGCAGCAGCAATACTCTTCATTGCACTTTCAATCATTATCCTTTTTACAAATTCCCTTTTAAAGCACCTCAAAAAGGC
>JACRGU010000084.1 GCA_016212245.1 Nitrospirota bacterium | reverse complement strand
GTAGTGCTTATAGTAGTGTGGCAAACCAGATGCTGCTATTAGATAAGATTTTTGTTGACTATCCTGAGCTTCGACCCTATTTCTATTCAGGAAAGGATATAAACAATAGCGATCCACTATATAGTAAAACAATTGGAGTTGCTGAATTAATCTTGGATATTTCTTATTCTATCAAGTTACAGGAAAAACATTTCCCACAGGTATGGCCTTATCAATGGTGGGATGTATATCTGATAGAAATTTTTGCTAATAGTCCATTACTATGCAGGTATCTGGATTCTGTTAAATCCTTGTATAGTGAGGATTTGGTTACTCTTAAGAATAAAGGGGAAACTAAACGCCAAATGGAAGGTACCCGTGAAAAATACAAAAATTGGTAATGCCTGGTTCATCGATAAGGAGAGTGAATACAGGTGGATATATCACAGGGTAAAAAGGCATGTGTTATCTGCAAAAACAAAGTTTCAAGAAGTAGAGGTTATTGATACCTATAACTTTGGTTATGTCGTTATCCTTGACAACAAAATCCAGTCTGCCGAGGCAGACGAATTCATTTACCATGAGGCTCTTGTGCATCCTATTATGATTGCACATCCAGAGCCCAAAAGTATATTGATACTTGGTGGAGGTGAGGGGGCAACATTAAGAGAGGTTCTTAAGCATTCAACTGTTAAAAAAGTCATTATGGTAGATATTGATGAAAAGTTTATTAATCTATGTAAAACCCATCTCGAAAAATGGCACAAGGGCTCATTCAATGATAAAAGGGTTGAGTTAATCTTTGCTGATGCAAAGGAATATATCAAAGAGACAGAATCTAAGTTTGATGTCATAATTGCTGACATAAGTGATCCTGCTCCGGAAGGTCCTGCTCAACTACTTTATACTAAAGAATTTTATTCTTTCATAAAAAAGGCATTGGTGTCAGATGGAATCTTCGTTACCCATATAACAGAAGTCCACTATATCCCTAATAAAAGCATTTCTACTGAGATATTTAAAATACTTACTGAGATTTTTCCCATCACAGAGTTCTATTATGAATATATACCAAGTTTTAGTTCCCTGTGGGCATTTACAGTTGGTTCATTAAAATACAGTCCCAAAGAGCTGTCTTCTACCGCCATCGGCAGCAGATTAAAGGAGAGGAAACTCGAAAACCTTTTATATTATGACCAGGAAACACATAAAAGATTATTCAACCTGCCTAAATATTTAAGAGACCTCCTCCACTTGACACCTTAATTAATTTACTGCTAAATTATTAGCACTCTACCATTGAGAGTGCTAAATATGCTTGATGAAAGAAGTAAACAGGTTCTCTGTGCAGTTGTCCAGAGCTATATAAATACCCCGGATCCTGTAGGGTCAAGGGTCGTTACGAAAAGGTATTCTTTTGGCCTCTCCCCTGCTACTATAAGAAATATAATGGCAGACCTTGAGGAAATGGGCTTTCTCAAACAACCACATACATCAGCAGGAAGGATTCCGACAGACATGGGTTACAGATTCTATGTGGATTCAATTGTAGCCGAAAGGAATCACTCGAACAAAGAATTTATGCGAGAGATTTACAGAAGACTTGAAATATTACGGAATGATATAAACATGCTGCTTAATGAGACAACAAGAACGCTTTCTCTTCTATCACATTATCTCGGAGTAGCAATGTCTCCAAAGCCTAACATGACCACCCTTAAGAGGATTGAACTGCTTAAATACAGGGCTGACCAGATAGTTGCAATACTGTTTACAGATGAGGGATTGATTAAAAATAAGATTATTTCTCTCGGTTCAGAAATTACCCAGAGAGACCTCAACAGGATTGCAGGATACCTTGATTCGAAATTTTCCGGATATACACCCGCTGAGATTCGCTCGAGGGTTATAAAAGAGATGGCAAAAGAAAAGGACATGTGTGACAGCCTTATCTCAAAGGCAATGAAGATATGCAAGGAGACATTCTGTTTTCCGCAGGGTGAGGTCTTTGTATCCGGACTCTCAGAGGTACTCGAACTTCCTGATTTCTCTGACCTCGAAAAGATAAGGGAGCTATCAAGGGCCATAGAAGACAAACACACTATAGTAAAGCTCCTCGATAAGATCTCTGAGCTTGATGGTATACAGATAGTAATCGGCTCGGAAAATTCAATGGATGAGATGAAAAAATTCAGTGTAGTGGTCTCCACATGTAAGGAAGCCAACCGGCCAATCGGTGTTATCGGAATAATCGGACCAACAAGGATGGACTATTCAAGGGCAATTTACATAGTTGATAATACAGCGAAATTTATTACAAAGATGCTTGCAGAAAGGTAGGAGGAATCTTGGAAAAGCGTGAAATTAGAGAGGATGAACTGGCCTGGAGTGAAGAAAAAACTGAACTGAAAGGTGCTGAAGCTGTTAAAGAATCGCCTCTGGAGGAAAAAGAGCGACTAACCACTGAGCTTCAGGAGATGAATGACAAATATCTAAGACTTTATGCTGAATTCGAAAACTATAAAAAAAGGGTTAATAAGGATAAAGAAGAGCTCGTAAAATATGGCAATGAAAGTCTTCTCTATGAGCTACTGCCTGTTATTGATAATCTCGAGATGGTGTTGAGACATTCCTCAAACAACATTTCTGTGGGGCTTGTGCAGGGAGTAGAAATCACACTAAAAGAACTCCAGAAGACACTCAAAAAATTCGGGCTGACTGCTATAGAGGCAATTGGTAAACCTTTTGACCCTTTGATACATCATGCTATGACGCAGGTTGAGCGGGATGATGTTGACGAAAAGATAGTCGTGGAGGAGTTCAGGAAGGGATATATGTTTAGGGACAAGGTGTTGAGACCTTCTCTTGTTGCAGTATCAAAAAAATCAGAGAACAGTGACAGTGTCAGTGAAGAAAAACTGACACTAAACACTGACACTGATAACTAACGCTGACACTAAATTAATTAATGAGGAGGACTAATAAATATGGGAAAGGCGATCGGAATTGACCTTGGAACTACGTTCTCTGTTGTAGCAGTTGTTCAGGCTGGCGAGCCTGTAGTAATTCCAAACCAGGAGGGAAGTAGGACAACACCCTCTGTTGTGGCTATCACTGAAAAGGGCGAGAGGCTTGTTGGCCAAATAGCAAAAAGACAGGCAACAACAAACCCTGAAAACACCATATTCTCTATAAAGAGACTCATGGGAAGGAAATACAATTCTCCCGAGGTGGAACATGCAAGGAAGAGGCTACCATATAAGATTGTTGAGGCACCAAATGGTGATGCCCATGTGGAGATAAGGGGTAAAAGATATTCTCCACCAGAGATCTCCGCAATGATCCTCCAGAAACTCAAAGAGGCTGCTGAGGATTATCTTGGAGAACCGCTAACAGAGGCGGTCATCACCGTGCCTGCCTATTTTGACGACAGCCAGAGACAGGCGACAAAAGACGCAGGAAGGATTGCAGGACTGAATGTCTTGAGAATTATAAACGAACCAACAGCTGCTTCCCTTGCATATGGTATGGATAAAAAGAAGGAGGAAAAGATTGCAGTCTATGACCTCGGCGGTGGAACATTTGATATATCCATACTCGAAATCGGAGAAGGGGTTATAGAGGTAAAATCCACAAATGGCAATACCTATTTAGGTGGTGATGATTTTGACCTCAGGATTATAGACTGGATGGTTGAGGAGTTCAGAAAAGACCAGGGCATAGACCTCAAAAAAGACAGAATGGCATTACAGAGACTAAAGGAAGCTGCTGAAAGGGCAAAGATAGAGCTTTCAGCAGCAATGGAGACAGAGATAAACCTTCCATTCATAACTGCTGATGCAGCAGGGCCAAAACATCTGCTCATGAAGCTATCGAGGGCAAAACTTGAACAGCTTGTTGGAGACCTAATCGAACAGACAATAGGTCCCTGTAAAATTGCCTTATCCGATGCAAACCTTTCTCCATCAAACATAGATGAAGTCCTGCTTGTAGGTGGTCAGATAAGGACACCCAGGGTTCAGCAGACAGTGCAGGGCTTTTTTGGCAAGGAGCCTAACAAGACCGTAAACCCAGACGAGGTAGTTGCTGTAGGAGCAGCGATACAGGCTGCTGTGCTCAAGGGAGACGTAAAAGAAGTGCTACTGCTCGATGTCACCCCACTCTCCTTAGGCATAGAGACACTCGGTGGAATCTTCACAAAAATAATAGAGAGAAATACCACCATACCAACAAAGAAAAGTCAGATATTCTCTACTGCAACAGATAACCAGCCTGCTGTTTCAATCAAGGTCTGCCAGGGTGAGAGGGAGATGGCTGCTGATAACAAGCTCTTAGGTAACTTCGAGCTCATAGGCATCCCCCCTGCGCCGAGAGGAGTTCCACAGATAGAGGTGACATTCGACATTGACGCAAATGGCATACTGCATGTCTCTGCAAAAGACCTCGGCACAGGTAAAGAGCAGTCAATAAGAATAACCGCTTCAAGTGGCCTCAGTGAAGAAGAGATAAAAAAGATGATGCGTGACGCAGAAGCACATTCAGAAGAAGATAAAAGAAAGAAACAGCTTGCAGAGGCAAGAAATGAGGCTGATACACTCATCTATGCAGTCGAGAAATCTCTGAGGGACTACGGCGATAAACTGACCGAACCAGAGAAAAAAGAGATTGAGGATACCCTTGAAAGATGCAAAAAGGCAAAAGATACAAGCACCGAGTTATCAGAGATAAGGTCTGCAATAGAAAATCTTACAAGAACATCACACAAACTGGCAGAACACATTTATAAGGCTGCCGGAGCACAGGCAGATGCTACTGGAACTGGAGCAGGTACAAAAGGCCCTGAAGAAGAGGTTGTAGAAGCGGAATTTGAGGAAGTTGATAAGGATACGCAGGAGAAATGAAGGACTATTATGAGATTCTTGGTGTATCGAAAGACGCATCTGAAGCTGATATAAAAAAGGCATTCAGGCAGCTCGCCCTGAAATACCACCCTGACAGAAATCCGGCAAACAAAGAGGCAGAAGAAAGATTCAAGGAGATAAACGAGGCTTACTCCTGCCTGAGCGACCCTGAAAAAAGGGCCAATTATGACAGATTCGGGACTGCAGAAGGGATTAGAACAGGTTTTGGCCCATTCGGGACAGGTTTTGGTGATATATTTGAAGACATTTTTGGAGATTTCTTTGGGACATTTACAGGTTATCGTAGACCACGACCAACAAAAGGTGATGACCTGAGATATGATCTGGATATCACATTTATGGAGGCAGCCTTTGGAACAGAAAAGATTATAGAGGTACCGCGATGGGAAGACTGTAGTGAATGCCGTGGAACAGGTTCAGCTCCCGGGAAAGGACCTATAACATGTTCAAATTGTAAAGGGATAGGCCAGATAAGGTTTCAACAGGGTTTCTTCAGCATCTCTAAAACATGTGGAAGGTGCAATGGTGCAGGGAAGGTTGTCACAGACCCATGCAAGGCTTGCAAGGGTCAGGGCAAGGTCAAAAAATTCAGAGGCATAAATGTGAAGATACCTGCAGGTGTGGATACAGGCTCAAGGCTAAAGATAGCAGGTGAGGGAGAACCTGGCCTTTATGGTGGACCTCACGGAGACCTCTTTGTGATACTCAATGTTGAAGAACATCCATTTTTTAAAAGAGATAGGAATGACCTGTATTGCGAGGTTCCCTTGTCATTTCCTCAGGCAGCCCTCGGAGCCGAAATCGAGGTCCCAACCATTAACGGGGCATCCAAACTCAAAATTCCCCCGGGAACACCTTCAGGCAGGATATTCTATCTTAAAGGGAAGGGTATCCAGAAACTCGGTGGTCATATCAGGGGAGACCAGATTGTAAGGGTATATGTGGATGTACCGAAAAAGCTAACACCAAGGCAGAAAGAACTCCTCGAAGAATTCGCATGGATAAATGGAGATGAGATAACAAGGTCCTTTAAAGAAAAACTCAAGGACTTCTTTTCAGGAGCTGAAAAGTAAGCAAACCTAACCAAACTGCTAACCCACATAATTCATGACCCTCCCTGTGCAACAAAAATTATGCATAATATGGGCTAATAATATTGACAAATTACAATGCATTGCGTTATATTACAATAAAAACAGGAGGTATAAAGATGCAATCGCAGTTAACAGTAAGGCTACCCGAGGAACTTGATAGGAGTATTTTAACCATTGCAGAAAGACTCCATCTTAAGCGCTCAGATATAGTGAGAATGGCATTAGAAAGATTTCTGGAAGAATTTAAAGAGGAAGAAAAGAGCAAGCCTTACGAAAAGGTTAAAGCTCTTATCGGAAGAATTTCCAGCGGTATTTATGATCTCGGAGAAGCACACAGAGAGCATCTTCTGAGGAAGTTCAAAAAACATGGGTAACATCCTTCTTGATACGGGTGCATTTGTTGCCCTCCTTGATAAGAGTGAAAAGAACCATGAAAGATGTGTAACCTTCTTCAAGGATTTTAAAGGCAGACTCCTCACAACCGAACCTGTCCTTACTGAGACCATTTATCTCCTTGGCCCATCTATTAGGGCACAGAGAACCTGTATTGAATTTATACTCAAAGACGGTGCGATACTGGTGCCACAATCATCACAGAGCCTCTCAAGGGCTGCTGAATTGCTTGAGAAATACAGAGATATACCGATGGATTTTACTGATGCAACCCTTGTTGTTCTTGCAGAGGAAACAGGAATTAACGAGGTCTTTACTCTAGATAAAAAAGGCTTTAATGCTTATAGGATTCATGGGAAAAGGTTCTTCAAACTATGGCCAGAATAAAGCTATACTTATAAGATTCCAAAACTTGATCCCATAATGATAAGTTTGAAGGAACATGACTGAATATAGGTTGAAGATTTTATCTGAATGGTTTAAACAGTGGATAAGACAGAAAAGATTAAATTAGAGAAGGCACTCAGGACATACTTTAAAGAAATCCATGCGATTTATACCAGCAGCGTCTCCAGAGAAGAGACATTCTATCCGTCATTGAAAATTCTACTCGAAAAATGTTCAGATGCAAGTATTCTTGTTCTTCCAAGAAAGACAGAAGTTGGTATTCCCGATTTCCGTATCGGTAGAAATGGCGAAATCATAGGTATATTGAAGCAAAGACACCGGATAAAAACCTTGGAGAAATTGAAGATTCAGAGCAGCTTAAGAGATATAGAGATTCAAAAATCTTCTGAGCTTGCTGTGCAACTTGCAAAGAGAACTCGATTCCTTGAACACATTCTGCAGGATGGGCTTTCAAGAGAAAATAAGGAAGTGATGAGGTTTTACAGAGCTTTTCAGGAAGAACTTATAGAGACCCTTACAAAGGATAGATTTGCTGACCTTTATGCACAGACAATTACCTACGGGCTTTTCGCTACAAGAATGAAGGTTCAAAATGGGTTTCACAAAGAAACGGCATGGAAATTTATACCTGAAAGTTTACCCCTGCTCAAAGAGATATTCCATTCTATGACAGGACCCCACTTCCCTGAATCACTGACGTGGATTGTTGATGACATAACTCAGGTGCTTGAAAAGGCAGACATCTTCTTAATCCTTAAAGAATTCAAGACCACCCGATGGGATGAGGACCCTGTAATTCACTTTTATGAGACCTTTCTCGCAACTTATAATCCCAAGGAAAGAGAGAGATTAGGGGTCTACTATACACCATTGCCCGTTGTTTCCTACATGGTGAGGTCAATTCATAAGTTATTAAAAGAAAAGTTTGGTAAGGCTGAAGGGCTTGCTACAAATGATGTAACACTTCTTGACCCTGCCGCTGGAACACTCACATTTGTAGTTCAGGCAATAAAACAGGTTCAGAAAGAATTGGAAGATAAAAAGAAGGAGGGGCTTATCAAATCTTACATAGAAGAACATATCCTGCCTCATTTTCATGCTTTTGAGATTCTTGTTGCTCCTTATACAGTAGGGCATTTCAAGGTCTCTATGATTCTGGAGGATATGGGTTACAGCTTCAGAGAGGGCGAGAGGTTTCAATTTTATCTCACCAATACTTTAGAGATGAAAGAGCCAAAGCAGATAAGTTTTCTCATTGACCTTGCAAAAGAAGGACAGGAGGCAAAGAGGATAAAGGAAAAAGTTCCGATTCTTGTCATCCTCGGCAACCCTCCCTATTCTGTTAGCTCAGAGAATAAATCAGAATTTATCGAAAAATTGATGAATGATTACAAAGAAGATGTGAGGGATGAGCGAAATATCCAGCCCCTTTCAGATGATTATATAAAGTTTATTCGCTTTGCCCACTGGAAGATAGATCAGGCAGGCAAAGGAATTCTGGGATTTATTACTAACAACTCCTATCTTTCTGGAGTAATCCACCGTGGCATGAGGAGAAAACTTTTAGATACTTTTGATGAGATTTATATCCTGAATCTTCACGGCTCTTCAAGGATTGGTGAAAAAACACCTGAAGGTGGTAAAGACGAGAATGTTTTCGATATTCAGCAGGGAGTTTCGATTGCTTTATATGTGGAACTGGAAAAACCTCAGCAAAAGAAAAGGGTCTATTATGCTGACCACTGGGGCCTGAGAGAAGAAAAATATGCGTATCTTTTTAAAAACGATGTGAGAACAACCAGATGGCAAAAGCTTGAACCTCTTGCTCCATACTATTTCTTTGTTCCCAAGGATTTTGCCCTACAAGCTGAATATGAAAAGTTCTGGTCAATCCAGGATATATTCATTCAATCTTCAAGCGGTGTTAAAACGCATCGTG
>JACRGU010000083.1 GCA_016212245.1 Nitrospirota bacterium | reverse complement strand
GAGAGAATCGAGTTCTCTATAAAGGTATCTTTTGCCCTGCTCATTTATTTCCCGGGAATACTTAACATGCTCCTCGTCTTTCATAGCCCATAGTGCTGCTTTCTGTGCTATAGAGCTCGTGTTAAAGGGCGGCCTGAGTTTATTCATCTCTACGATTATATCCTGCCTTGCAATGCCATAGCCAATCCTGAGACCTGCAAGGCCATAGATCTTAGAAAAGGTCCTGAGTATCAATATATCTCTCCCCGTCCTGAAATGCTTCATGCTATCAGCATACTCAGGGTCTGTCACATATTCATAGTATGCCTCATCAACCACAATTAATATTCCATCAGGGAGCTTCTCCACCAGGCGGTCAAAGTCTTCTTTTTTATTTATGGTGCCTGTTGGATTATTCGGATTTGCGATGAACAACATCTTCGTCTTCGAGGTAACCGCATCTACCATCGCATTGAGATCATGTGTGTAATCTTTCAGGGGTACCTGAATAGGTCTTCCACCTATTGCCTGCACTGCCATGGGATAGACAACAAATGATGGGTAGGCCATGACAGCCTCATCCCCTTGCTGGAGAAATGTCCTTACAGCAATATCAATCAGCTCATTCGAGCCATTACCGAGGATTATCTCATCCTCTCTGACAGATAGCTTTTCGGATAGTGCTTTTTTGATATAGTATCCACTCCCATCAGGATATCTATTTAAACTATTCGAACTGCTTGAATTTATTAAACTATCTATTATTGACTTTAATGCCATGGGTGATGGGCCAACAGGATTTTCATTGGAGGCAAGCTTTATAGAATCTTTAATACCAAGTTCCCGTTCAAGCTCTTCTATCGGTTTACCAGGGATATAAGGTTTGATGTTTGAGATGTATTCTGGGGGTTTAATCATCAGGTTCCACCATGGGGATAGGAACCAAGAACCTTGAGATAAAGGCAGCTATCTTTTATGTTATCAATCGCCTTTCTCACCTTCCTGTCATCTATATGTCCCTCCATATCCAGAAAGAATATATACTCCCATGCCTTTCTCTTAGAGGGCCTCGACTCTATCTTTGTCAGGTTAATCTTTGCCCTTTTAAAAGGTGAAAGGATGTCGTGGAGGGCCCCAGGCCTATCTTTAATCGAGAACATAATAGATGTCTTATCCCTTCCTGTCTTTGGAGGAAACTCTTTTGAGATGACGAGGAATCTTGTGAAGTTATGTTTACTGTCCTCGATATGCCTCTCAACAAAATGCAGGTCATAGACCTTTGCAGCCAACTCACTCGCAATAGCTGCTGCCTCATCATTCTGGGATGCGAGCTCTGCTGCCTTTGCTGTACTTGTGGATTCGAGTATCGGTATCCTTGGAATGTTTGATTCGAGCCATCGCCTACATTGTGCTGTTGCCTGTGGATTGGAGTAAATCTTTTTGATTCTTGCCTTATCACCGCTCTTTGAAAGGAGGTTATGGGATATCTCGAGCATTACCTCAGCAGAGACCTTAAGATCATAGTCCATGAACATATCGAGTGTATAGCTGATAACACCTTCATTAGAGTTTTCTATAGGCACAACTCCAAATTCTGCCTTGCCAGCCTCAACAGCATCGAATACACCCTTGATACTCTCGACTGGCACGAACGTAGCTGATGAGCCAAAATGTCTCAATGCTGCGAGATGCGTGAAGGTTGCCAGCGGGCCCAGACATGCAACCCTTAGAGGTTCCTCAAGGGAAAGGGATGCAGAGAGAATTTCCCTGTATATGACTTTCAGGGTATCATTTGGGAATGGCCCTTTATTCAGTGTTGTAAGACGTTCAAGGATCTGTCGCTCACGCTCAGGAGAGTAAAATTTTTCCTTCTCATTGCGCTTGATATGGGCAATGTTAATGACAATCTCAGCTCTCTTATTAAGGAGCTTGAGGATTTCATTATCAATCTCATCAATCTCGCCTCTCAGCTTTTCGAGTTCTTCCATAGACATTCCACTTAAATAATATCACATTTTTCAAGGGTTTTGTGGAGATTTTAGGGTTTATGTTCCGGCGAAAACCTTATATAGTTTTCCCATCTAATAAATAATTCCCTTGTTGCCCTGAGGTCTCTAATGCAGTATTTTGCAATATCAAGGTATCTGCCTGCCCTGAACAGGTCCTTCACTTCGTATCCTGTAATGCCACTTTCCTTCGGACTCTTTATCCCGAATGTCCTGCACCACATATCGAGGTTAAACCTCCGACGTGAAGCGCCGAAAAAAGTAAGTTGATCGAGGAGGTCGATATGGGTGTCGTTATATCTGTTTGGCATTAAATCTCTCTTTGGCTTTATTCTATGAACAGCAGAGCGGACTAAAATAAAGGGGCAATCAAAACTCCTGCCGTTGAAGGTGATAAACTGGTCGTGGCTTTTGATCATATCCCAGAACTTCTCGAGTATCTCTTTTTCTGATCCTGTCTCAAAACGTATACCCTCTTCCTCAAATGGAAGGAGCGGCTCTCCTGAGGACTGGAAAAATACAACACCTTTTTCTGTATCAGGGTTAAGTAGCCCTATGGTTACTATCTCTCCTGTCAGGGGATAGAAGGAGAGGCTATCTTTTACACCTTTTTTTTCCTCTTCTGTTTCTGCCCATTGCAGGAGGTAGTCCTGGGTTGTCCTGTCAAGGGACTCAAAATCTCTACCAACTGTCTCTATGTCAAATATAATTCTGGACATTCGATTCAATTTACGATTTCAGAGTGTAGATTTTAGATTTTTTTCACTCATCAATCAGCAATCATAGATCTACAATTGTTTTATGATGCCTTTGGAAGCTCCTTAAAGACCCTCCATGTCTTGAGAAGGTCAATGGCCCTCTGGAGTTGTATATCTTCCTTTTCTTCGACTACTACAGGCACCATCTCCTCGGGCTCTTTTGGTTTTTCCTCCATCTGTTCATTTTTCAGGTGTCTCTCAAGGTCCTTCTCCCTTATCACAGGATGTTCCTTTTTACCATTTTTTGCTTCGAGTCTGACTATAATGTCAGGTATAATCCCTGTTGTCTGTATGGACCTTCCATTCGGTGTGTAATACCTTGCTGTTGTGAGCCTTATGCCTGAACCATCAGTGAGTGGTATGACTGTCTGTACAGAACCCTTTCCAAAGGTCTGGGTCCCGAGAATAACTGCCCTGTTCCAGTCTTTTAAAGCACCAGCAACAATCTCCGAGGCACTTGCACTACCCTGGTTAATTAAAACAATCATCGGTATTGTGTAACCGGGTTTCACTCCTTCGGTATGGTACTCTGTCCTTTCACCTGTTTTACCCTTGGTATATACCACCAATTTACCTGGCGGCAAGAACTGGCTTGTAACATCCACAGCGCTGTTAAGGAGCCCTCCAGGATTATTCCTGAGGTCAAGCACAAGTGCGTTTATTTTTTCCTGCATCAGCTTGTCCATAGCAGTAGAGAGGTCGGCTGCTGTCTGTTCTTGAAACTGGGTTATCTTCACATACCCTATCTCATCTTCAAGAACCTTTGATTTCACACTCTTTATCTTTATTATGTCCCTTATTATGGTGAAGTCCTTTGTCTCCTTCCATCCCTCCCGGAGTATTGTTATCGTGACAGAAGTCTTGGGGACTCCCCTCATTCTGCTAACAGCGTCGTGAAGGCTCATATCTTTTGTGAATTCGTTGTTTATTTTTATTATCTTATCACCAGGCTTTATGCCAGCCCGGTAGGCCGGTGTGTCTTCAATAGGGGCTATTACTGTCAGCATCCCTTCTTTTACTCCTATCTGTATGCCGATACCCCCGAACTCTCCTTTTGTCTCAATCTGCATCTCCTTGTATACGTCAGGTGGCATAAAACCGGAGTGGGGGTCGAGGGAGTACAGCATCCCCTTAATCGCACCATATATGAGGTCCTTTGCCTTTACATCCTCTACATAGCTCTTCCTGACAATGGACAGAACCTCTGTAAAGGTCTTGAGTTCTTCGTATCCCTCTCCTTCAGCACTTACATTCTTTACAGACAATCTCCCGATAAGGATACCTGCTGAAGCAACAGTAAAGATAAGTATCCATATCAGGACTGTTTTTTTCTTAATCATCTTTTTCATCCTCCAGACTTATCTCCTTTTTAACCATTGCAATGGATCAAGTGGTTTGCCTTTATATCTCAATTCAAAATAAAGGCCAGGAGCGTTCAGGATGCCTGAATTCCCCACCTGTCCAATTATCTGGTATTCTTTTATTATATCTCCAACCTTAGAAAAAATCTCTGATAAGTTCCCATAAAGGGTGTGATAGCCATCGCCGTGGTTTATAATGAGGAGCTGACCATATCCTTTGAACCACTCTGCAAAGACGACCTTACCACTGTGTACTGCCTTTGCAGGCGAATCAGCACCAGCCTGTATGTGTATGCCGTTTCTGAAGACAGGGGTATTAAACTGCGGGTCCTTATGAGAACCATATGGTATTGCTACCTTTCCGTCAACAGGCCAGGGGAGTTTTCCTTTAAGCTTAGAAAATCCCCTTGCAGAATAGGTGTCTGTCTTCTCAGACTCCTTTATAATTTTCAGGAGTTTTTTCGAAGCCTCTTTTAACTCTTTCACCATCTTCTCGTAGGAGGATTTCTCTTTTCTTACAGATGCGAGTAGTATTTCCTTATCTTTCTTCTTTGATGCGAGATCTGTTTCTTTAGCCTTGACCTTCTCCTCATTCTTCTTTAGCTCTGCCCTGAGCGTTATTAATTTTTTCTCTTTCTCATCAAGACCTTTCAGGGTATCTTTGTAGTTATTCAGTACCCTGTGTTCGTAAACAGTAATGTCCTGCAAATACCGCCACCTTCTTATAAGCTGAGAGACATCCTCCGCGCTTAAAAGGAGCATAACTATGTCGCTATGGTATCCGTATTTATACATAGCCCTGAGTTTCCTCTTTATCCACTCTTTCTGCTTTTCGAGATTGCTTCTGTTCAGAGAAATCTCAGCCTCTACCCTTGATATCTCTGACTCTGTATCTCTCAAGTTTTTCCTGTATTTTCTGAGCTCCACTTCTACTAAATTGAGCTGTTTGTTAGTTTTTTCGAGGTCACCGAGTATTGAATGTTCACGCCTTTTTGCCTTCTCAATTTTTTCTTTATGAACCTTTAGTTCTTTCTGTATCTTTTTATATTCTTCATGCGGGGTATCAGCATGACAGTGAAAAGTGAAAAGTGAAAAGTGAAAAGTGAAAAGTGAAAAACAAAAAACTAAAAAACTCAATGCGCTATGCTCTACGCTCTTTGCCCTTTGCCCCGTGGTCAAAACCTGAGCCTCCCGAGGGCTATAGTAGCCCCTGTTATTCCGAGGAACAGCCCTGTAACAGGAAGCAAAAGGAATATATTGGTCGGGAAGAGAATTGCCTTAAAGAGAGGGATTGTAAGACTGAGCTTGAGAAGAACCATGTAATAGAATGATATAATGCCAATAAGGCTCAAGAGGCCTCCTGCTGTGCCTATAAGAGCACCCTCTATAATGAATGGTGCCCTTACGAAACCCCTTGTTGCACCTAACAGTTTGTAGGTCTCTATCTCGTCAGTCCTCCTGTAAAAGAGTATCTTTACAGTGCTATAACAGACAAAGATTATTCCCGCAGATGTTATTATAATAAGTGTCAGGACTATGATCTTCAGCCCTACCTTTATTGAATGTATGGAAGATAGGAATTTTTCGCCATACTCTACCTCATTTACTCCCTTTATCTTCTTTGCATCTGTTGCAAGCCTTTTTGCGGTTTCAGGACTTACTGCCTCTTTCTTAAGCTTCAGCTCTATAGAGTCAGGCAATGGATTTTCTCCGAGACCCTCGAGGACATAGTTTGCGTCCTTTAATGTGCCTTTAAGCTCCTTTAACGCATCCTCTCTGGAGATATATCTTACTGTCTCAACAGCGTTGTCTTTTCTCAGGGTATTTATCACATTCTCCAATCCCTGACCGTGGAGGTTATCCTCCAGATAAAGCATCATGAAGAACTTCTCTGGAAGCTTCTTTGTTGCGGCATCGATATTATAGACGGAGAAGACAGCAAAGGTTATGATGAGCAGACCTGTTGCTATTGTCAGAGTAGAAAGCAGGTTTATCCACTTTTCCCGCAACACGCTCTGGAATGCAAACCTGAATGCATACGGAGCAGCCATTAACCCACTTCCTCTCCAACAAGATTGCCGTTATCCAGCCTGATTACCCTCTTGCATGTGTTCCTGAAAAGCTCTCTATTGTGAGTAGCAACTATGATAGTTATGCCTTTTAGATTAATCTCCTTAAATAATCTTATTATGCCTGCTGCGGTATCAGGGTCGAGGTTGCCAGTCGGTTCATCAGCAAGTACGACTGTTGGTTCGGCAACTATGGCCCTTGCAATAACAATCCTCTGCTGCTCTCCCCCTGACAGTGCCTTTGGGTAACTGTTTACTCTGTGTCTCAGGTTAACTGTCTTAAGGGAGTCTAATACCCGTGTCTTTACCTCTTTATCATTTACTCCTCTTATCATGAGGGCAATGGCAACATTTTCAAAGATATTCCTGTTAGATAGGAGTCTATAATCCTGGAATACGACTCCGATATTTCGCCTGAGAAATGGGATGCTGGATTCCCTTAACTGGTTTGTTTCCCATCCTGCTATTGAGATATTTCCCTCATCTGGTTTTTCTGCAAGATAGATTAATTTTAATAATGTTGTTTTCCCTGAACCACTGGGCCCTGTTATAAATACCATCTCCCCTTTCTCAATAGAGAAATTGATGTTTCTCAGGGCTGTCTGATTATCGTAGTGCTTCGATACATTGTGGAAGTGTATCATCTTGAATTTATGTTAGTGCCTCTTTAATTGTCCTTACGATATCATCGGCAGTAAGGCAATAGAGTTTTAATAATTCCTCTGGTTTGCCTGAACATCCAAATGCATCTCTTATTCCAATTCTGCAAATCTGTATAGGGTGGTTCTCAGATAGGAATTCGCATACTGCACTGCCGAGCCCCCCTATGGTTGAATGTTCTTCAGCGGTAACAATGAGCCTGCATGCCTTTGCAATATTAAGTAGGGTTTCAGTGTCGAGTGGTTTTACTGTAGAGATGTTTATCACACCTGCATCTATTCCTTCATCTTTAAGGATATCTGCTGCCTCGAGTGCTGTTGATACCATAATCCCCATTGCTATTATATTAACATTGCTGCCTGTATGGAATGTGAATGCCTTTCCTATTTTAAATTGATACTCATCAGGCATGACCATCGGGACCTTAACCCTTCCAAGTCTTACATACACAGGTCCATAATAATCTGCTATAGCATTAATCACCTGTCTTGTCTCATTGCCGTCAGAGGGGACTATGATTGTCATGTTTGGCAGAACCCTCATAAGTGCAACATCCTCGGTTGCCTGGTGCGATGCCCCATCCTCCCCAACAGTGATACCACTGTGTGTTGCAACAAGTTTCACATTTAGGTTTGAGTAACAGACAGTCTGTCTTATCTGTTCCCATGCCCTTCCTGTCTCGAACACAGCAAATGTGGATGCAAAAGGTAGTTTTCCTGTAAGTGACAGCCCACTTGCAGTGCCAATCATATCCTGTTCAGAGATTCCAATATTGTAAAACCTCTCAGGGAAGGCCTTAGCAAACTTTCCTGTCTTTGTTGAGCCAGAAAGGTCTGCATCAAGTACAACAACATCTTTCCTCCTCTTCCCGAGTTCGAGGAGTGCCTCTCCATAAGCATCCCTCGTTGCTATTTTAAGTGACATTACCCCCCCAGCTCTTTTAAAGCCCTCTCGAGCTCTTCGTGTGTTGGTGCTATTCCGTGATATTCAACTTTGCCTTCAAAAAAGGATACACCCTTTCCCTTCACAGTACGTGCAAGGATTACAGTCGGCTTCTCTTTTACTGTTTCTGCCTCATCAAGGGTATCAATTATTGTTTTCATGTCATGACCATCAATATCTATAACATGCCATCCAAATGCATTCCATTTGGCTGCAACAGGCTCTATAGCTTTTACATGTGATACAGGGCCGTCTATCTGAAGACCGTTCATATCCACTATAGCGCACAGGTTATCGAGCCTATAATGTGCAGATGTCATTGCTGCCTCCCAGACTTGACCTTCCTGTATCTCACCATCACCTAAGAGACAGTATACCCTTGAATTGAGGTTATCCATCTTCAGGCCGATAGCAATTCCATTTGCTACAGAGAGGCCCTGACCGAGAGAACCGGTTGAAATCTCTACCCCTAAAAGGGTTCTTGAGCACGGGTGACCCTGAAGCGGGCTCCCCATTTTGCGAAGTGTCTTAAGCATGGAAATATCAAAATAGCCTGTCATTGCGAGGGCAGCATAGAGAAGAGGTGCTGCATGACCTTTTGACAGTATAAACCTGTCTCTTTCGTTCCACTTAGGGTTCTCCGGGTTATGTCTCATCTTATAAAAATAAAGTGCTGTGACAATATCTGCTGCTGATAGTGAGCCGCCTGTATGGCCTGAACCTGCTTCAGTAAGCATCTTGAGTACTTCTATCCTGATGGCCCTTGCCTTTTCCTTAAGGAAATTTATGTCTATAGTCCCTGAGACTGACCTCATCTACTGCTCCTTGATTGTGTTGAGTAAAACATTTTTGGGTATTATATATAGCAGGGTTAAAAAATGGAAGTCCCTGACTTCATTGAATCACTCGAAAGAGACAGGATTTTTAAGCTCCAGATTGCTGAATACAGATACATCCCTCCTGTAAAGCCGAGGTATATGAGACTTGATTTATCCGACAGACTCAGGGATGTATTAAAAGGCCGAGGTATAGAGCTATTTTACAGCCACCAGGTCGAGGGTATTGATTTAATAAGACAGGGAGAGAATGTTGTTGTAATGACGCCGACAGCGAGCGGTAAGAGCCTTATATATAACATCCCTGTGCTTGAATCTATCATCGAGAACCCTGAGCATAGGGCATTGTATATATTCCCACTGAAGGGGCTTGAACAGGATCAGGTAAGGAATCTCAATGACCTTTTTGAGGGGGTTCTCGGAAGGAGGACTTTGTCCCCCTTCCGCTGTGGAGAGGTCTACGATGGGGACACCACAGCCTACAGGAGAAAAAAGATAAGAGAGGCAGTCCCTAATGTTATTTTCACAAACCCTGATATGCTCCACCTCGCGATAAACCCTTTTCATAAAAAATGGGAGGTATTCTTTAAAAATTTAAGATTCGTGGTTATTGATGAGATACATACTTACAGGGGTGTATTTGGCTCAAATGTTGCTCATGTGATGAGGAGGCTGAGGAGGATATGTAAATACTGGGGTTCTAATCCCCAATTTATTGCAGCCTCTGCAACTATAGCAAATCCAGCTCAGCTCGCAGAGGAGATTACAGGATTACAATTCAAGGTTGTAGCTGAGAGCGGTGCACCACAGGCAGGAAGACGTTTTATCTTTATTAACCCGATAGAGAGTCCTTACACAGAGACGACGAGGCTTTTTATAAGATGCCTGAATGCAGGGCTGAGGACGATTCTCTTTACAAAGGCAAGAAAGATAACAGAACTTATATATTCATGGACTATAAACCATGCACCTGAGCTTGCGGATAAAATAAGTCCCTATCGTGCTGGTTTTCTTCCAAGAGAGAGGCGTGAGATAGAGCAGAGATTATTCAGCGGAGAGCTCCTTGGCGTCATATCAACGAGTGCACTCGAATTAGGAGTTGATATAGGAGGGCTTGACTGCTGTATACTTTGCGGATATCCAGGCTCTGTAGCGAGCA
The DNA here is from genome assembly GCA_016212245.1 of Nitrospirota bacterium. Lineage (GTDB taxonomy): Bacteria > Nitrospirota > Thermodesulfovibrionia > Thermodesulfovibrionales > SM23-35 > JACRGU01. Next base: position 979 of record JACRGU010000083.1, on the reverse strand, counting down.
CATGGCAGAGGGCAGGTCGTGTTGGCAGGCATGGACGGGAATCGATGATAGCGATGATTGCAATCCCTGATGCCCTCGACCAATATTTCATGCATCATCCTGAGGCATTCTTTGAGAAGAGCCATGAGGCAGCAGTCATAGACCCTGAGAATAAGAATATTATTAAAAAGCATATTCCATGTGCCTCTTCAGAGGTTTACCTGAGAGGAGATGATAGTGTTTATGATGTAAAAAAACTTATGCCTTTGATTGATGAACTTGTTGAAGAAAATATCTTGAATCCTGGCAGGAGAGGAGATATATGGTTTTCAAAAAGGAGGATGCCTCACAGGGATGTTGGTATCAGGGCAATCGGTGAGCCATTTGATATTATTGATGAATCAGGAAAGGCAATTGGTGAATTGAGTGGCGTAAGGGTCTTCAGGGATGCATTCCCTGGTGCTATCTATCTCCACAGGGGAAGGCAGTATCGGATTATAGAGCTTGATCTAAAAAATAGAAAGGCAGTATGCAGAGAAGTGGATGTAAATTATTACACACAGGCATTGAGCAAAGAGGAGACAGAAGTAATAAAAGAGAAAGAGGTGAAGAATTACAGAAACTTTTCACTCAACTGGGGAACCCTTAAGACGACCCAGAGGATAACAGGGTATGAGAGAAAGAGGATATTTGACAGGGTGAGGATTTCAAGGCATGACCTCGATATGCCTGAATATGTATTCGAGACCGAAGGGCTATGGATTAAGATAGATGAGGCAATACAGTCCTTTATTGAGTCAGAGGGTTTTGACCTTGCAGGGACCCTTCATGCATTTGAGCATACTGCTATAGCATGTCTACCGCTCTTTGCACTCTGTGACAGAGGAGACATTGGTGGATTGAGTTATACATTTTATCCAGGATTCAGGCAACCTGCGATATTCATCTATGATGGATATGAGGGTGGGATAGGGCTCACAAAGAGGGCTATTGAGGTTAT
>JACRGU010000013.1 GCA_016212245.1 Nitrospirota bacterium | reverse complement strand
TTATTTCTGTTGTATTATAAATACCCCTCCTTAACTACTTTAACCCTTGTCCCCAAAGGTGGAATCTCGTTTCGGTCTATAATTGCGTCTATAACTACTGGTTTCCCTGAAGCTATTATATCGTTCATCATTTTTTTAATGTAAATTATAAAAACTACCACGGATTTATCACGGATGGACACGGACAAGATAAATCCTTTTGCTATTTCATTGTTTTTCTGTGTTTATCCGTGTCCTCTGTGGCTAATCATGTTTTTTGTTCTTATCAAATCAGCAACAGTCATAATGCTTATTATTTACCCAGAGTTTCTCTAAATCTCTTTTCATCGATGCCGGATTGTCTCAACATTTCGTAATATAGCCACTTTGGTATATCTTTTCCATGTTTGTGACTTATTCTAACCCGTAAAATTGAGCCGGCGGGTAAGACCTTCCTCCATGTCTCATGTTTTTTAGAACGAATCTTTTCAAATCCTAACTTTCTTAGCACAATCCTGAATTCATCAAATGTATACGATGCCATGTCTTATCTCTAACAGAGTCCATAATTCCCAATCTGTCTTGCATGATGCTATCTCTTTGATATAAGGCAAATGATGAGCCCTGTTTGGACTTTTTGAATATAGCTCAAGTTCAGCCATATATTCCTCCGCATACTCTTTTATTGCATCCACCATATCCTCTAACGCCTCATCTGCCGTGTCCATTTCAGTAACCATATCTAACTCAGGACAAAGGGCACAATATTTATCCTCTGCTTCATCCCTCGCTAAAAGGATTGTCAGTCTTTTTTCAGAAATCATTATTTTAGGTTCCTTCAAATATTCTATTTCTATCATAAACCCTCCTGAAATTTTTACTTTTAACTTACCCCCAATGCCTCTCCCTCAAAACCTTCTTCAAAATCTTGCCCGAGCCGCTCTTCGGCAGACTGTCGACGAAGTCTACGGATTTGGGGCACTTATAAGCCGATAGTATTTTTTTACAAAATCTTATAATATCTTCTTCATTTATTGACCTGCATAACTTACCATTTCATGACTATTGAACCGACAGAAAAGCCCGCCCCTTGTCCCGCAAGGACGACTATATCACCTTTCTTTATCTTGTTCATTTGAAAGGCTTCGTCGAGGTTTACAAAGATATTGGCAGCGCTCATATTGCCATATTTGGAATATGTCAGATGGGCCTTTTCCATCGGTATTCCCAACATCTTTAACCAGTTACCTACAAGGGGATTAATATTCTGATGGGATATTAAAATATCAATGTCGTTGATGGTCAGTTTAGCATTTGAAAGGGCTTTTTTAACAGTGGCAGGCACTGAAGAAACAAGATATCTGACAACGCCTGAAGATGCGTTTTCCACATCTTCAATATAAAAATAAAGTCTTTCTTGAGAAGATTGATAATAATCTCTTTCAATGCTGCCTTTTTTAGGTTTTTTGATTTTAGCACCACAATAATCAAAAAATTCCCCTTTTGTTTGAATATCGAAGGAAAGTATACCGCTGCTTTCCGATGGTCCCATAACTAATGCGCCTGCTCCATCTCCGATAACCACAAAGGAAGCCGGGTCGGAAGGGTCAGCAATTCTGGTAAGATGACAGGACCCCGTGAGGAGGATATATCTGTACTGTTTCAAAGAAATAAATTGAGCTGCTATTATTATCTCAGGAATGGCGCTTCCGCAAGCCATTAGCACATCAAAGGCAGCAGACCTCTTTGCCCCTATACGATATTGAATTGCATTTGAATTAGGAACACCAATTTGTCTTGGGATAGCTGACCCACTGATAATCAGATCAATATCCTCAGGCCCAATCCCAGCCTGTTCCAGAGCAATCTTTGAAGCCTTCACCTCCATATCCGTAACAGTCTCGTCTTCTGCCATAACCCTGTGTTCAAAGACACCCCATTTTTCTATTAGCTCCCTTGTTGCCCCTTTTTTCAAAAAATCATCTATTGTCTCCCTTTTCTCGGGGAGATATGAGCCTGTGCCGATAACCCCTGCTTTAATCATATTTTGCCGTTCTTTTATTAAACATTATTAAAGTTGCATCCTTTGCCGACATTCCAATCTTTACACCACAATCCTCTGCCGGTTTATTCACTGCAGAGATTATACCGCATTCGTAATTATCCAATCCATTACCGATCATTGCTGTAAATGTATCCACAGCGGCAGCAGGGATTCCTATCCTTTCATATACTTGAAGACCTGCTATACCTGCACTGCCCTTTCCCTTTCCAGCATCATTGACAATAATACCGTTTAATCTAAAACGGTTAACAACATACTCGGCAGCAGATATGCCTCCGTGTGACCCGCATACCACTACATCGCCGTTATTGGATTCATTGAGGCAGGAGATGGAATCTACAATGACAATACTGGACATCTTAAAATTGATAAGCAGCCTCGACAATAAAATTTATCCCTGCCCTTGGGAAATCTCCGGGGACTGTCCCCTTTGGTGAAGGGTCTGTATAGTTTTCATTGAAGATATTATATGCAGAGCCTCTTATCTCCAAACCTTTATAAAAATCTTTTCCTATGACGGTTAAGTTCGTTACAGACTGACCCTTTAAATCCCCTCTGCTGTCACCCGATGTCCTTCCCCTTGGGCCTATGAGAAGTGTATTTGCATTAATAGAGATAAACTTTGAGAGTCCGATATTTAAGCCGATGTTGCCTTTATGTTTAGCCACATCTGGAATCTTTTCATTTGTATCCTTATATTGAGATTCCTGATATGTATAATTTGCAAAGGCATAAGAATTATCGTTCAACCTCCCTTTCAATTCCGCTTCTATGCCGGATGCAGTAGCGCCTGTTGTATTCTCATATTTTTTGGCGCCTGAAGGCTGTGCAGCTTGCTGAATCAAGTCGCCGATATCACTGTAGAAGTAATTTATGCCGGCATTGAGTTTATCAAAAAGGCGAAACCCTAAGCCTCCCTCATAAGTTCTGATCTTCTCTGCCTTCAGCTTCTCATTTCCAAGAATAGCAGGATTATTGATTATATACATCTCCTCAAATACAGGCGCCCTGAATGCCTCGCCATACAGGAACTTAAATTCTCCATCTCTTGAAAACTTATAAACCATCCCTCCTCTTATATTTGTAGTATTTCCGAAATCACTGTAGTCGTCATACCGTACACCGGCAGTTATCTCTAAGGCATCGCTTATAGTATGGGCATCTTGAAAATAGATTGCCCTTACATATCTCTCCCTATTCTGATTCCAGTTCCCCCATGATGTAGTATCCTGAATTGAGCCGAGAGGGGCAAAGGTAAAGGGATTAAAATTATTCTCCGATCTTACATCGTACTGTCTTATACCTTCATAAGCAAATCCGAATGATGCCTTATTTTTCTCGATTGGAATGAAATCAAACTGCACCTCGGCTCCTGTCTTACCTTCTTTAAGATATGGATGTCCAAGAAAACCATCTGGAAAAGGAATAACACCGGCCAACTTAAAACCCTCTGGATAGACCTCCCAGAATGCATCCCAGTCAAATTCATCCAGATATACTTTTGCAACAACATCAACATGCTCATAGGAGTGGATATAATCCAATTCCCCAAAATATTGGACGGTGGTTATTTCAGACTCGTCGTTCAAGGCATCTCCAACACCTATATACGGTCCCCTCTTTGCCGATATATACTTTCCCTTTAAGACAAAATCCTTGAAAATAAGCTTAAGGTCTCCGTCAAATCTCCTCTCATAATCCAGTGTGCTGCCAGAATTTCCAATGACATCCTTATCCACCCTCAATCTCTCCCCTCCTGTGTCATAGTAATTTAAGAACCCTGTTATGTTTAAATCACCGAGACGGTAGCCTGAAACGATATTATATTTCTGTGTATTAAAACTCCCTCCACTTACAGATAGCCTCGTGCCCTCTATATCGCCGACATCTTTGGTAACTACATTTATAACTGCAAGGAATGCGTTTGTGCCATAAAGCGCAGACCCTGGTCCCCTTATAACCTCTATTCTTTTGATATTCTCGATGGGCATATTATCGAAAGACCAGGCAAGCCCTGCAGTTGTAGGCTCGTTCACCTCGTGTCCATCCAGCATAAGCCTTATCTTCTCTGATGCGACGGTCTTAATCCCTCTAACATGAATCGCCTTTCTTCCAATATCGCTTGTAGTTATTTCAAAACCCGGCACAGTCTTTAATACATCCAGCAGATTCCTTGCACCCATATTCCTTATCTGCTCCGCTGTTATGACTGTGGCAATTGCAGGGGCTTCCCTCAATCTCTTGATATATTTTGTTGCGCTGATAATCTTCTCCTCCTCCCCCCAAAACATTGCCTCCTCTGAAGCAGGGAAGGGGAATTCTGCTATCTTTTCCTGAGCATAAGCGAGGCTACCCTGAACTGGATTCATGGCTCGCACTACAAAGACTGCTAATAATACAAAAAACATTTTTCTCATAAAACACCCTC
>JACRGU010000091.1 GCA_016212245.1 Nitrospirota bacterium | reverse complement strand
TATAAAAAACCAGATCAGGATTATACTTTTTAAAATAATATCCTGACAGAGGATTTCTGAAAAAGAAGAGATTTATCCTGTTTATTGCAGAAAGTAAACTGGAATAATCACTAATACCACTGGTTACTTTAAGAAATATAGACATAATGCCTTGTTTCTTTCCTAATCGTTTATCTTTAAATGAAAATATCTTTGTCTTTTTCTCCCAGATATATTTCCCCATAGAATATATAATCTTTGTTAATATGTTTCTGTGTTTAGGATTGAGTTCAATCACCACATTGTCTCCTCCATATTCCTCCTTGAATGCCTCATCCGCAATAGGAGAAAAAACTACTATTTTTAGATCCTTATGGAATTTGAGTATATCGAAAAGCCTGTTTTTAAGAATATTCCTGATCGCAAGACCGAAATCCAGTACTATAAAGATAACCTTCATGGAAATTATTCCATATCTCTGTATATATCCTTGGGGTCTATCCTCTTTATCGTATAGGGGTTTATACGACCTCTGTTTACCCCCACCACTGTTGTAAAGGCACAAGGGTAGCTACATTCCCTGATTAAAGACAACACCTTGCTATTATAAACCTCTGGCTTCCCGTAGGGGAAACTGAACGGTATAAATCTACGACCTGTCAATTCCTCGATATAGCGTTTACTGTCCCTTATCTCACCCTCAAGTTCACTACCGTTAAGTCTTGACAGAACCCTGTGGGTATGTGTATGGCTGCCCATCACCATGCCACCATTGTCCATTTCAAGAATCTCTTCTTTTGTCAGATAAAACTCCTTCGCTATGCTGCTATCAAAGCATCTATTAAATATTTCACCTATTAATGGTTCAAGTATCTTATAAGGAAGTTTATAATTTAACAGTTTCTTCAAGGCAGCAATTTTTTTATCATCCCACCTGTAATTATCGGAGGCGTCTGTTTCAAGGAATTTAAATCCATCTTTAAATGAATACTTCTCTTTTAAATTTCCTAACACCAGATTTGTAAATTCATCCGTCCCCAGTTTTTCTCTCAGTAGATGTATCTTGTGGACGGTTGAGACACTGCCCTCCATAAAAGTCTCTGTAATCAGGAAAAAAATTCCGCTGATTCTATATTTCTTCAAGATGGGATAGACGAATTTGAAATGATCCTTTAACCCGTCATCAAAGGTTAATAAACATGCCCTGTCAGGGAGTCTTCGCCTTTCGCCTGTGAAATAATTTATTATGTCTTCAGGGCCTATAAATTCAAAGCCCTCTCCGAGGTGTCTAATCTGCTGTTCGAGCTCTTCTGCTGTCAATCCTCGAATACCAGAATTGGTCTCAAATCTGTCTCTCACATAATGGTACATCTGGACTAAGAGTTCTTTCATTTCCTATTCTTCCAGATACTGTAAAGTAAATTCAGCAGTACGTTTCCCGGCATTTCCATCAAGCTTCCAGCACTGCCCTTTCCTGATTTTTTCTCTTCCCTCAATATCCAAAGAGGGTTCTGCAAGATAAACATTAATATGTTTAATCAGATCTTCTTTTGAATATGAAATTCTTACACCTCCAGAGTTAACTATGTTTTTAAAGTGGTCATAATCGTAATACCGTTTACAGGATCTGCTATAGGGTCTTTGCTGATATCCATCAAAACCGATACATACTACCGGAGTATCAAAGGCAACTGCATCTATTGTTATTGTTGAAGCTATATTGACAACAACATCAGAATAACACATCAATTCCGCAAGTGTTTTCATATCTTCATGCGTTGGGTTCCATTTATCTCTGACATCTGCAGGTCTGCCTGGTTTCTGTATAACAATATCGTCTAATCCCTCGAACTTCTTGAATAGTTCATAATTGTCTTTCGGGTGCAACCTGACCACAATCTGGCAGGGATAATTAAACTGCTCATTCTTTAGCGCATCATACAGGATTTCTACAATGTCCTGGTTATACGGTGCTATTCCTGGAACTGCGCTTGCGTAAGTTAACAACTTTTTATCTTTATCTAATCCCCACTTTTTAAAAAATTCTTCTTTTGTGGAAAATTCGTTCTTATTGAAATAGATATCAAACTGCGGAATACCTGAAATATAAATATCATTTTCTGGAAAATTATGATACTTAATTAATTCCTCTTTAAGTATCTCGTTCCACACGACTGTCTTATCAGGCACTGCAGCAAATGGACCCTTTATAGTTAAATTATCCCAACTATGAATAAGGTTAATAGTCTTTATATTTCTCTTCTTAGCTTCTATCTCAATGCATGGGTCTTTTGCATACATTGTAGTGTAAAAAACCAGATCTGGTTTATATTTATCAAAATAATAATCTGCCTTTGAATCCTTAAAAAAGAAGACCTGAAGCCTATTCAAGATATTAAGCAGTTTAAAATGGTCGCCTACAATGCCCATCAGTATTTTACCCATCAATGCATATCTGGGTTTTACTATAGGTTTGTGTTTTCTTTTTATCTTTAAAGTAGCTACACCTGTGCCTTTTGCCCATACATATTTTTTAATTGATTCAATCCCTCTGGTAAGAAAATCTCTATGTTTGGGGTTAGGCTCGACTATTACATTTTCACTCTCAAATTCTCTTCTAAAACTTTCATCTACAATAGGAGAAAAAATAACTATCTTTATGTCCTTCTGAGCCTTGAGGATTTTAAAGATATCGGTCCTCAAGACATTCCTTATGGCAGTACCAAACTCCAGTATTATGAAAATGACCTTTTCTTTTTTCATTCTGTCTTAAACAGGCTGCTGTATACCATTTAAATATCGCAATATAAAATCTGCTGTTCGTTTGCCAGAATTGCCGTCAAGCCTCCAGCATTGCTCTTTCCTTATCTTTTCCCTCCCTTCAGCATCTATATCAGGGCTTTTCAAATATAAATCAGTGAATCTTAAAAGTTCTTCCCTGGAATAGGCGACCCTGACCCCTTTCGTAGCAACAATATTTTTTATGTGGTCATAATCGTAGAATCTCCTGCATGAGGAAAGATAAGGTTTTTCCTGGTAGCCGTCAAAACCGATACATACCACTGGGGTATCAAAGGTAACCGCATCTATTGCAATAGTTGATGCGACATTAATAAGGACATCAGAGTAATACATGGTTTCGGCCAATGTCAGCATATCCTCTTCTGTAGGGTTCCAGCGATCTTTCACATCAGCCTCTCTCCCTGGCATCTGGATAATGATACCATTCAACCCCTCAAAATCTTTATACCGCTCTTTAAAATCCCTGGGATGAAGCCTTATAAGCAACTGGCACGGATAAGAAAAATAATTTTCTTTAATGGCATTATAAAGGATATTCACAATATCAGGGCTGAAAGGTGCCTGTCCGTGCATTGGGGTTGCATATGTTATTAACTTTTTATACAAATCTAAACCCCATTTCTTAAAAAATTGCTCTTTCGTCATAAATCTGGTCTTATCATAGTAAATGTCAAATTGAGGGATACCTGCGACATAGATATCTTTTCCTGGATATTCGTGGTGCTTTGCAATCTCTTCCTTCAGTATCTCATTCCATACAACTATTTTATCAGGCACAACAGGAAATACCCCCTTTGCAGTCGGGTTGTCCCAACTGTGGATAAGACATACTGTTTTTATGCCCCTTTTCTGCGCTTCTATTTCGAGACATATGTCTCTTGCGTATAAGGTGGTATAAAAGACCAGGTCAGGTTTGTATCTGTCAAAATAATATTTTGCCTTTTTATCCCTAAAAAAGAATAACTGAAGCCTATTAAGTATTTTCAATAATTTAGAATCGTCTCGTACTATAGCTCTGGCTATCTTTCCGAAAAAAATGTCTCTACTTTTAACTATTCGTGTAATTGTCGGTTTTCTGATTTTTATAGTCTGAACATCTGTGCTTTTAATCCATACATATCTTTTTATTGCAAGGATTCTTCTAGTTAAAAAACCTCTATGTGATGGGGTCGGCTCCACTATTACATTGTCACTTTCATATTCTTTCTTAAAGGCCTCATCTGCAAGGGGAGAAAAGATAACCAGCCTTATATCAGGTTCAGATTTAAGCATACTGAAAATATCGGTCTTGAGTACATTGCGGATGTCCATCCCGAACCCGAGTATAATAAATACAGTTTTTTGAGTCTCTTTTTTCATAATACCCTGCGCAGTTTTAACCTTCAGGAAATGTCATCCAGCCAGAGGAAGTACCTGTATGCGGAATCTCTTTTTCTTATCTTTTTATCAATCTTACCTTTTTTCATCTTTTTACGATAATAAGACAATGTAAAGTATCTCGAATATTTTTTAAACTGCTTTTTTATAAAAGGACCTATTTCTTTACCGATATGTCCTAAAAGCGATTTCGGGTGTTTAAGAAGATATCTCTTATAGTTCTTGACCATTTCCTTTTCAGCCCACTGCCTCTTTTCGATTAGTTCTTCATCACTAAAATTGCTGAAATTCATGAGGGGTTTACTGAAGGTAAAACCATATTCACCCAGAGACAGTTTGTGAAGATAGTCCTCCTCATCTTCTATCAGGCCATCTCTGATACAGTCATTATATGTCTTACTACCAGGCAGTGGTGTAAAGATGTTGAACCTTCTACCAGGGTGGCCAATCCTCTTAAAAAAATCAACTGTTTCCTGAAGTGTTGTCTGGTCTTCTCCTGGATACCCAATCATAAGCTGTATCTTCATCTCAAGTCCCAAATCCATAGCCCATCTCATAGCATTCTCTGTTTGTTTTAATTTGACTCCTTTATTCATTGCATCTAAAAGCCTTTGACTTCCTGACTCTATCCCGTAACCTATTGCAACACAACCTGATTCCTTCATAATCTTGAGCAATTCGTAATCTACTGTGTCCACCCTCGCCTGACCGGCCCACAGAATATTTAGTGGCTTTACTTTTTGCGCAAATTCAATCATACGTTTACGGTTGATAACCAGAAGCTCATCACCGAAATGGAACCCCTTTACATTATAGGTTTCCATCAGATATTTAATCTCTTCAATAATATTATCCACCGACCTGTATCCAACAGATAAGGTTTTTGAGCAAAAATTACATTTGAAGGGACACCCTGTCCCTGTAATTAAATAGGCACATTTTAAATCAGTATACCTTTTTGCAGTCTTCGCCTCACTGTATAATGAGGTTCTTGTATACCGTTCCATGTCAAAAAGTTTATAGGCAGGGAAGGGTATGATATCTCTATTTCTTGTTGGGGTCCTTGAAGCTGTAACATCTATGTTAGTGCCCTTCTTAAATGCTATCCCTTTGACCCTCGAAGGGTTGTTAAGGTTTTCTATAATTTCATAGGACGCAAACTCCCCTTCACCAATGACACAGATATCAACATCTGTATTCTTCAATACAGTTTCATAGCTGTAAGTGGAAAGTGCACCACCAAGTATTACAGGTACATTTAAGGTCTTCTTTATAAAACTCGCAAGCCCCTTTACATATAAATACTGGCTTGACATCCCTGTGATGCCCACAACATCGGCTGTGGTATTTTTTATCCTATCCTTTGCCTCTTCTATGGAGAGACATTCACCGAGTACATCCAGCACCTCAACATCCACGCCCTTCTGTATGAGATAGCTCGCCACATATGCTATCCCGAAGGGGAAATAACTGTACCATCTCTTTTTATCAGGGGTCCTTGAAGTGGGGAAGAATGGATTTATTAATAGGACCCTCATGGTGCCTTCTTAATAAAAAGCTCGGCTATCCTTAAATCATCTAAGCTGTCAATATTAATAGATTCGCTAAAATCCATAATGTAAGGCAGGCATTTATCTCCATAAATGCTATTTTTCTCTTTCAAGGTTTTTAGCCTAAAGGCATAAACAGCCCCATTCCGCGAATATGTCTTTGGCAAATCCTGCCTCCTGGTAAAATTCAATCCCTCCTTTCGATAAAAAGAGAGTTTTCCATCAGTAATCTCCATGATGAAATATGGATTATATTGATGCGGGACCTCAACCACGCTTACTATAGAGTCGGCATCAGAATTAATCAGTAGATTGAGGGCCTCATCTATATGTCTGGCCTTCCTTAGAGGCGCCGTGGGCTGTAAGATTACAATCATATCAGGCATGTATTTAAACTCATTCTCCATAAAATCCACAGCATGTTTGATTACCGGAAGTGTTGGTGTATCATCCGCTGCTAACTCCTTTGGCCTTATAAATGGAATTTCAATCCCGTTTTTTCTTCCAACCTCTGCAATTTCTTCATCATCTGTTGTAAGGATTAACCTGTCAATCAATTTACTTCCCTTTGCTGCATCAAAGGTATATTCAATAAGGAGTCTGCCAACAAGCAAGGCGATATTTTTCTTTGGAATTCCTTTTGACCCACCCCTTGCAGGGATAATCCCTAAAACCAGTGGCATCACCTATTGTTTCCGAATCTACCCACAAACCGCTGCCGGGCCATTTTCTCAGGTTCAGACAGGTCGTCCTGATTGTTACCGAGCATCAAATATACTAACTCAGCAAATTTGACAATCTCGGACATCTGTTCAGGCGTGGCATCCAGTGGCATAACCCTTCCCGGGCCATACCTTCCAAGACAAAAGTGTTTTTCAATGTATGATGCCTTTTGCGCTATTGCAATCTTGACAGCTTCTACACCAACAGTATGGTCACTGTAGCCTACGCTGGGAGTAAATTTCTTAAGCCATTGCATCCTGGCGAGGTTGACATTTTCTATGGGTGTTGGGTAGATAGATGCACAGTGCAGGAATGTAAAATTAGTACCGGCTAATATCTCCGCAGCCTTCTCAATTTCTTCTTTGTAGTGCATACCTGTTGAGACAATGATATGCCCAAAGTTCCCTTTTAATAAATTAAGCAAACGGTAACTTCCAAGATCAGGACTTGCCACCTTTATCTCATCAAGTCCCAGTCCCTTAAGAAACTCTATTCTGTCTATGTCAAATACCGTGGTTAAAAACTTTATATTCCGTTTGCTACATTCTTCCATGAGTTCGTAATGCGCACTGTCGGACAACTCAGACCTGCAAAACCAATCATACTGTGGATCATCTTTTGAAAGTTTTGACACCTGCCATGATTGAAACTTGATATAATCAACACCGATATCTGCTGCAATTCTTATAAATTCCTTTGCAAGTGTAATATCACCACCGTGGTTGGACGCTACTTCTGCTATTATCTTTGTAAATCTACCCATTAATATGCCAGCCTTGTCTTCTGTGTTAAATCAAGGGAGGCGAGGATATCAGCAATCCTTTCACCTGCCCTTCCATCACCATATATAACATCACCTCTATATTTTCCATTATATAGATGTTGGCTTATCGCCTCCTGAATCTGTCCAGAATCATAGTCAACATCTATGACGTTTCTGCCACGCTCCCTACCTGCTTGCCTGGAACCTATATTCACAGCTGGAACACCGAGAAAAGAACATTCTCTTATCCCAACACTTGAGTTACCAACTATACATGCCGAGTTTATCAAGAGCTTCAGGAAATCCTCAGGCGGTATATTTTTAAAGAAGTGCATCAGGTCTGGTTTGTAGACCTCTCTAAAGGTCCTTATCGCCTTTGATGTAGCGTCTGAGCCAGCATCAACATTTGGCCAGAATATCATACATTGAATGTCCATATTATAAACAGCCATCAGTGTCTGCCACATCTGTTCCTTCGCCATCGCATATTCAGTTGTAACTGGATGCTGCATAAGAATTATATAAGGCTTTTGAATATCTAAGGTGGCTCCGACACCACCATATTTTTTAAAGGGGTCGAAATTTATTTCAGGATTCTTCTGCACCTCAGCCGCCAGGTCTATAGATGGACATCCAGTAACAAAAACCCTGTCTGAAAATTCACCCATTTTAATAACCCGTTCTGCTGCCTTTTCATTAGAGACAAAATGATAATCCGAGAGCTTGGTTATTGAGTGCCTTACCTTTTCATCAATAGAACCAGTAACTTCACCACCCTGAACGTGAACAACCGGGATATTAATATATGAGGCTGCTATGGCTGTTGCGATGGTCTCAAATCTATCAGCGACTGTTATAACAACGGCAGGTTTAAGATTATCAAGGGCTGTTGTTATCTCTATGATACCAAGCCCAACACTTTTGGCCATTGTTACAGGTGTTTCACCCTCAACTATCATATAAACCCGCTCTGCTATATCAAAGCCGTCCTTCGCTATAACATTGACAGCAGTTCCATATTTTTCGAGGAGAACAGATGCACCTGTAATAAGCTGTAATTGAAGGTCTGGATGGCGATTGATTGCCTTCAGGGCTGTCTTAATCCTCGCGTAACTTGCACGGCTGGTTATTACTACTGCTATTTTTTTGCCCAAGCTAAATCTCCTCTAAATCTAAAAATTAGCATATAGTTTTTTATTTAGTCAATGATGACTATGCATAGGGAGCCACTATTTAAGTAAATTCGCTGTGTTTATTGATAATCTGCTCGATGGCTCTTTTAACTTCACCAGGAGAAATTGCCTCCATACAGCTTCTTAAAGCGATTCCCTTGCACTTAGTGCTTTTGCACGGCTTGCACGGTAGTGCCTGTGCCTTCGATATAACGGTATGTATATTACCCCATGGTCCCCAACGGTTCTCTTTTGTCGGGCCAAAAAGGGCGATAACAGGCGTTCCAACAGCAGCGGCTATGTGCATTGGCGCTGAGTCAACCCCTATGAACAGATCAGAAG